>CAZNFE010000231.1:0-5520 GCA_964571945.1 uncultured Pseudomonadales bacterium | reverse complement strand
TGGCGAATTGATTCGGGAATACGCCGATTAGTTTCTGCAAACATTTTATCCGGATCGTAAATCAGTCAGCTCTTTTACCCTTCGTTTAATCAGTGCCCGGCAATACCGGCAATAGAGGTGCGCCGAAATATCGTCCGTTCAAGACTGGTTAAATTTACTGATTATCGCCAGAAATTCCCGGCCGAAGCTCTCCAGCTTGCGCTCGCCGACTCCATTGATCAGCAACATCTCATCCGGATTAGCTGGCCTGTTCTCCGCCATCTCCATTAAAGTCGCGTCATGGAATATTACATAAGGCGGTAAACCGGTCTGCTCCGCAAGCTCTTTTCGGCAGTTTCGCAGCGCTTCCCAAAGCGCCTGGTGCTGCTCAGTAACCTGCCTCCGCCTGGATTTCGGTTTCCGCAATCGATCTTCTTTGGGATCTTTCCGCAAGAACAGCGTTTCCTCTCCTTGCAGTAAAGGTCGGGATTTATCACTGATACTCAGACCACCAAAACCACCTATGTCAACCGAGAGATACCCCATGGCAACCAGCTGCCTGAATACACTTCTCCACTGCTGCGGATCCAGTTCCGAGCCAATTCCAAAAGTGCTAACCGAATCATGGCCATGTTGTCGAACCTTGGGTGTCAGCCTGCCTGTTAAAACGTCGATCAGATGAATTACACCAAATCTCTGCCCGGTTCTAAACACACAGCTTATGGCCTGCTGTGCCGCCACGGTACCATCCCATTTTTCCACCGGGTTGATGCAAGTATCACAATTGCCACAACTCGTCCGGGACGGCTCACCGAAGTAATGCAGTAAGGCGTGCCGTCGACACCCGGTGATCTCGCAAAGCCCAAGCATGGCATCAAGCTTGTACCGCTCTACCTGTTTGCGTTGTTCATCTGCATGAGACGCATCCACCATCTGTCTCAATTTGATGACATCCTGTATACCGTATACCATCCAGGCGGTTGCCGGTTCCCCATCACGCCCTGCACGACCGGTTTCCTGGTAGTAGGCTTCAATACTTTTCGGTAAATCGAGATGCGCAACAAATCGCACATCCGGTTTATCAATCCCCATCCCAAACGCTATGGTAGCAACGATAATGACATGCTCTTCTCGTAAAAATCGCCGCTGGCAGCGTGCGCGGATATCAGCGGGCAATCCGGCATGATAAGGCAGAGCATCGAAACCGTTATCACACAGAAAGCTGGCGATTTCCTCTGTCTTTTTCCTGGCCAGACAATATACGATACCCGAATCTCCCGGGTGTTCTGTCTGCAGAAATTTCAATAGTTGCTGCTTGACATTCTTCTTCTGTGCGATTCGATACTGGATACTGGGTCGATCAAATCCGGCCACAATTATTTTTGGATCCCGCAGATTCAGACGAGCGCTGATCTCCTGGCGAGTGCGCTCATCGGCTGTCGCTGTGAGCGCTATCCTGGGTACACCAGTGTACCGGTCAGCGAGCACATCCAGCAGCAGATAATCTGCCCTGAAATCATGCCCCCATTGAGATACGCAATGCGCTTCATCGATTGCAAACAGTGCGATTTGTACTCCGTCGAGCAAACTCAGCGTTCGTTGCTGCAGTAATCGCTCGGGAGATAAATAGAGCAGGTCAAGATCACCGTGTGCAAGCAGTTCCCCTATTTCGTCCACCTCGCTGGAATGCAAAGTTGAGTTCAGAAAAGCCACTTTGACACCATACTCGGAAAGAGACGATACCTGATCCTGCATCAGGGCAATTAACGGCGAGATCACGATCCCGCATCCCGGTCGAACAATGGCCGGTATCTGGTAGCACAAGGATTTCCCGCCACCTGTTGGCATAATTACCAGGCAATCTCCACCGGCAATCTGATGGTCGATAATTTCTTCCTGGAAATCCAGGTACTCCCGAAAGCCAAAGGTATTTTGCAATACGTGCATGGCTCGATTGGTCACAATTCGTATTTCCTTACCAACACCATTTGGCTGAGCGTTAATACCAACGCAGAATCAAAGTCCAAAAGCATGTGTTGCATTTTATTCGCCAGGTCCATGGAGGGTAACTGATCCGCCTGACTATCGTCAGTCGTTCACAATCCCACAACGGTCTCTGCAATAAGCCAGTCGACTACTTTCACCAGCGCCTCTTCCCGGGTCGCACCTTCTGCAAGACAGGAATTATACACTTTCAGCTGATTGTGGGAGCTGGTACCTCGATTTAAAATCGTATATCCATGCTGCACCTCATCCATGCAATCCAATGCTTCGACATCCTCACGGATCAGTTCAAGCAACTCATCGAATAACTTGTCAAAAGGTACAACTGCTGCCTTTGCCAGATCAATCATCCCCTCATC
Organism: uncultured Pseudomonadales bacterium; assembly: GCA_964571945.1. Lineage (GTDB taxonomy): Bacteria > Pseudomonadota > Gammaproteobacteria > Pseudomonadales > Azotimanducaceae > JASJXV01. The sequence goes on along the minus strand of CAZNFE010000231.1, from coordinate 3,178 downwards.
GAAACTGTAGCGCATGGCTCGCCATCGATTCTCCTGAATCAACATGCCTGCATAAACCCGCCAGCGTTGATTGTCTCTCCTTAACCTGTATAACATCCGCAACAAACACGCATTTATTGCTGCTATGCACACCGCATCATCCACATTCGTGCAGATATCGGTAATTCGGGTTTCCAGGGTCGGGTACCTGTGGTTGGGACGGAGATCCCACCAGATTTTCGTTGCATCATCCAGGATACCGGCCTGAATCAGTACGGCCACATGGCGCTGATATTCTGCAAAACTGTCAAACTGCTCCGGTAACCCGGTTCTTGGTAACGAATCAAATACCGTGAGCCGATACGATTTTAGGCCCGTGTCGCCCCCTTCCCAGAATGGTGATGAACAACTCAGCGCCAACAGATGCGGCAGAAAATAGGACATCTGATTCATCAGATCGATCCTCAATTCCTGGTCTTCGATACCAACGTGAATATGCATTCCGCAAATGAGCAATCTTCGTGCGGCGCCCTGTAATTCACGGGTCAGCGTATGATATCGATCCTTATTCGTCTGCTTTTGATCCAGCCACTTTGCGAAGGGATGCGTTGAAACAGCAATCGGCGCCAATCCATGCTCATTGGCTACCTCCTTGACGACCTTACGCAATGCCTTCAGATTCTCACTGGTTTGCTTGATATTGGCGCATACCCGGGTGCCTACTTCCAACTGGGAACGCATTAGTTCCGGACCTACCAGCCCCTCGCACAACTCTGTGCATCGCTCAATCACGGATCGCGGCGGATCAGTTACCAGATCCCTGGTGCTCAGATCGACCAGCAGATACTCTTCTTCTACACCCAGTGTAAAACTGGGTTCTGATACGGGCATAATCGCTCCTTTCTACCCAGGAAATTGCGTTTCTTTTCGATTGCCCCACTGCCGCAATCATCGCTAACGCTTCGTTTGCGTCTTCCCTGAGATGGATTGCAGGTGCTCATCCTCTGATACCTGGTGCAAACAACACCGCGTCACTGTGCCACTGATTTCAGGCTCAAAACCGGAGTTCGGGTAGCGCCGCAGCCGGACTTGAACTACTTAAACAGAGACTTCAGCTTTTCAATGCTCTCATTGGCCTTTTCTTTTAGCTTTTCTTTCTGCTCCTGGAACTGGCTGCTAAAGTCACTCGTGTTATCCCTGATCAGTGGTAACAGCGATTTATTCACTACTTTCAAAACCTGCTGCACCGCGTCAGCCATACTGGTATCTTCGTCTTTCCCGATATCCTCCACGGTCAGGGAGGGCAGCGTCAGCGACAGCGGTTTATCCTCAAGAAAGCTCAATGCAACTTCGACTTTTACATCATTTAAAGAGAGCTGATCGATCTGAAGGTTCTGTACCTCTGCACCCCCTGCGACGGTACTGGTACCCTCTTCGATACCAGACTCTGCTGTCATGGCTGCAGCATTTCGTTGCAGCTGTTGAAGGTTACTATCTGCCAGATCACCCGCGTAAAAAATTGCCGGTGCATCCAGGACAATCTCCCTGAAATGAACCTTGTCGGATAATACCGACAGAGGATCCAGTTCGACCAATATTCGGTCGATGACCATTGCATTCTCTCCCTGGTAACCCTTCGGATTACCTACTTTCAATCCGGTGATCACACCAGACCCGGACAGGAGGGAAATATCGATCGTTGCGACCTGCACGGGTGCCTGCAAAATCTCAGGCCCGGCAGTTTCAATACCCTGCCTGATCAAGGTATTGACGTTGCTAATCAGGAAAAATAAGGCGCCGAAGACAATCAACAGCAACACTACAAAAACAATCGCAAATTTTTTCACTTTCTACCCCGGTAGCTTATCCAAACAATGATGCAGCATAGCGGACAAGCTTACTCAGTTCGAATTCTTCAGGCAATATGAAGCAGATGAGTCGACCGATGCGGTCAACCGGTTGGTCTTATGACAGCCAGGGCTACCCCTGGCTGTGGTGTTTCCGGATTATCGCTCCGGCTTGCATGGCTTGCGTCACCCCGATGTGCAGATCGAGTTCTTCCAGACTCACTTCACCTGCTAACCTTCTGGCAACTTTGAATCGCACCAGGTGATAGAAGAATGCGCTCAGACTGATGCCTGCTATGACCACATAGACGACAGCCAACAAACCCGGTTTGCTATCCATACTGATCTCGCTTGAAAGGCCAATAACCGCAGCAACACATATCGCCAACGCAATTACAATCAACCCCAGAACTTTTCGGATCACACCATCCGGTCCCACCTGTCCTGCCTGCCTTAATTCCGCCAGCGAAAAATGGTCCAGGTACCAGCCAAGCTCCTCATTTACGCCGCGATCTATTTGCGGTGCTACCAGTACTCCGGTCAATGGATCAACCGCGGCTTCATGTTTCTCGTGCTTTCGAATCCCTTCCCAGATCTTCTGATGCCTGACTCGATCAATCGGGTAAAACCAGGCGATACCAAACGCCAGAAAAGCGGTGCTGGCCGGACCGATTCCAAAGATGGCTTTGATCGTAAATTGTACCGTTTCAGTCTGTACTACATTGGGTTCGTATCCCACCGAGGCCAGTATCGCCAATGGGATCGACATGCTCGGAATCACCGCGAACTTGGTTACTATTGACCATAGAGCGCCGTACTGGGCTTCTCTGCGCCTGCCTGTATAGAACTCATCATAGTCAATGACATCCGCTTGCATCGAAGGCGCCAGAAACAAACCGGCGCTGAAACCGCATCCTGCCCAGACCAGAATGAGCGCTGCCGGTATCAGATCCCCATCACCGAGGAACATCAGGGCGATAGACGCACTGAAGCCCGGCAGGAAACTGGCTAGCCATACCGGTTTTTTCTCAAGTCTGCGTGCCGCCCATATCCAGACGGGCAGAGTCAAAAACCCGGCACCAAAATAGAGGAACAGGAATATAGCCAACCACTTATTCGGATCATCAGGCTGCAGCACATATTTGGTGTAGTAAGGGATCATCAATCCGGGAATCGCAACCGACAGCCAAACCATCTGCGAGAGCGCAAACGCAAGGCCGACAGCAAACACCTGCCGCTTCGTCCCGGCGACCCCACCCTTTGCCAGCCAAACCGTCCCGGGGAACAGCGCGAGTGACAGGATAAATCCAGCTGTAATTCCCTCTAGCATCATTTAACCCATAGATGAGTCG
>CAZNFE010000230.1:0-5527 GCA_964571945.1 uncultured Pseudomonadales bacterium | reverse complement strand
CCGGCAAAGCCGGGGGTTTTCGCTTTCAATAAACACACTTTATCCGTTATTACCCGCACAGGCATGAATCGTGCGACTGGATCTCGCCAAGGCGGTTTCCCGGATCGTTAGCTGCAGCATGTGCCGCTTTTTCCCCTTGCTAACCAAAACGCATTGCGAGATGCTGTAGACGATTTTTGTTATTGCCCGATTAGTTTATAACCTTATCCGAGCCGTACCAACGATGCTGAATCAGTTAGAAAATTATCACTACCAACCCGATGAAGCCATGGTGCTTCATTTCATGGGTTATGGTAAGGCTGACCAGGTGAATGAGCCAATACTCCAAATCGTGCATGATCAAATGCAACAGATTCAGCGTTTCTCTGATCAGTGGGGCACAACCCTGGAAGTGCCGATCACCCGGGTCACAGAAGAAGAAGTTATCCTGCAACAAGCGGGTAGCGCACCAGAGGGTAATTCCGTCTGTTTAAAAAGCAGACAACTACCCAGCGTGCTACGTGAGTGCGATACAGCCGTCATTCTGCTGGCATCTGCGGGGGAGGAGATTTCTTCCGCGTCGAAGCAGTCACAGGATCAGGATCCCCTGGAAGCATTTATTATTGATGCCATGGGATCTGCCATGGTGGTCGAACTAATGCAAACGCTGACCCGGCAGGTATTTACTACTGCGAAACAACGCAGTTACGGCACCACGCTGCGTCTGGGCCCCGGTTATACAGGATGGCACATTGACGACCAGGCTGCTTTGTTCTCTTATTTCGACCGGGAAAGCATACCGGTGTTATTTGAACAGGGCTCGATGATGAAACCGCAGAAGACGCTGCTGGGATTGTTGGGCCTGAAACCGCACGGCAAGGAAGCACCGGAAATTGAACCGTGCCGCATCTGTGACCTGGCTGATTGCCGAATGCGGCGATTTGCGTTTCGGGGCATCAGCCGCGTTTAACCCGCTTGCCTGCCAGCTCAAGGCAATGTTCCATCCAGTTAGATCCTGCCTTACAATGAAAATCCTCAGGCAGAGCCGGACGTATTTCGCTTTCTATAATCTGGCGTCCACTTGGGCAAAAAAACGCCCGAGCAAATGGAGGCGTATATGGAGCACTATCGCAAGAAAACCGAATTTGATGAGGTTGGCTGGGGAACACACTGTGTCGATTGCTATCCTGGTAATTGCCCGATGCGAGTCTATGTCAGGGATGGGGTGGTCGTGAGGGAAGAGGCTGCCGGTACAATGCCCGTTATCGATGAAGCAGTTCCAGATTTCAACCCCATGGGATGTATGCAGGGAAGTTGTTGGAATCGCTCTCTTTACGGTCCCGATCGCGTTTCCTATCCCCTTAAGAGAGCCGGTGAACGGGGTGAGGGAAAGTGGCAGCGCATTAGCTGGGATCAAGCCCTGAGTGACATTGCTGAACTTCTGATTGATGCCATTGAAGAACATGGCCCAAGGTCCATCGTCAGGGAAAGTAGCCCGGAAACCGTTGTCGTTGGACCCCTGGGACGTTTTTTTTCTGTGCTGGGTGGATTGAGTCTGGATATGATCGCCATTCTCAGTGATTTTAACAGTGGCATTTATGCAAGCTTCGGAAAATGCCACGTGGAAGGATCTGCTGATGACTGGTTTCACTCTGAATTATTGTTGTTCTGGCATAGCAATCCGGTCTATACCCGAATCCCTTTCTTTCATTTTTTTACGGAAGCACGATACAACGGCACCGAGATAATCAACATTTCACCTGATGTGAATCCATCCCATATCCATGCAGACTTTCAGGTCAATGTCGAAGGCGCCTCTGATGCTGCCCTTGCTCTATCGATGGTCCAGGTGATGTTTGAAGAGGACATTGCGCATTGGGATTTCATGCGAGAACAAACCGACATGCCACTGCTGGTGAGAACGGATAATCAGCGTTATCTGCGCCAGGCAGACGTTGAAGCAGAAGGTAGAGAGGATCAGTTATACCACTGGCATCCACAGCAGGGACTAACGCCCGCTAACCGGGGAAGTTTAAAACTAAATGGTGCAGCGGTGGCACTCGAGGGAGTTTTTACGGTTACGCTTAACGATGGGGGGAAGGTCGAGGTAGAGCCGGTTTGCGCCGTGTTGCGAAGACGCCTGAATGATAGCTATACACCGGAGCAGCAGCAGGTGATCACAGGTGTCCACCCGAATACGGTCCGACTGGTTGCCAGAAAAGTGGCAACCAAACGGACGAATATCGTGCATGGCATGAATGCTTGCAAACTGTATCATGGCGATCTGATTGAACGTGCTATGTGTCTGGTGCTGGCAGCCAGTGGCAACTGGGGTAAAAAAGGTACCGGCATCAGAACCTGGGCAGTGGGCTTGCATGACGGCGCCAGTATCGCTATGAACAAGCAGAAGCCGGGGGCACAGGCAGCCGCCATGATCCTGAGCAATCGTGATAGCATTCTCGAAGAGGTGACCCGGGTGGATCCAACCGTTAACGAGGAACTCGCGGTCTCCGAACTCGCCAAAGGACGTCGAGGCATTCTGGGGTTGATGGAAACCACAAGTGGAGAGGACGTCCCGGCGGAGGCCAGTACAGCGCCGGTGTTTTGGTGGTATAACCAGGCTGAATATGGCGAACGCTGGAACAATCCGGAGTGGGGAGATAAAACCATGCAGCGCAGCTTCGATGAATATATGAAAGAAGCGCTGAACAAGGGCTGGTGGGATGGGCTCGATCACCCTCGCAGGGATGAAGCACCGCAGGTGTATATCGAATGCGGTGGCAACACGATGAGACGCACTCGTGGCGGAAAAAAGGCATTATCGAAGCTGTGGTCAAAGCTGAAAACAGCGATCGTCATCGATTTCAAGATGACTGCCACTGGCCAGCAGGCGGACTATTTCTTACCCGCAGCCCAACACTACGAAAAAATAGCTTTCTCTATCCCAGGACCCTATGTTGCCAACCTTACTCTCAGCGATCGGGTGGTTAACCCTGCCGGTGAGTCCAAGAGCGAGTGGGACATATTTCAGTTACTGCTCGAGGCGATTTCTCTAAGGGCACAGCAGCGTCAGCTCGATTCCTATCAGGATCCAGATGGTACCACTCATCACTATAGTCAGATGGTAAACAGATATACTATGGATGGGTATTACGAGGATGAGGATACCGTGGCAGACGAACAGATCAGAGATTCCGCTCTGTCGGGTACCCTGCCACCAGGGACGACGCTGGATGATCTGCGGCAAAAAGGTTTTATCCGATTTACAGATATGGGAATTAGCCTTTCGATGTTATCGCAAGCGACCACACTTCCACCGAACGACGTAATTACGCCGTTTACCAATCATGTTGAAGCTGGCGATCCTTTTCCTACTTTTTGCCGCAGGGTACAGTTCTATATTGATCATGCCTGGTTTTTGGAAGGTCATGAAGAACTTCCTGCCTATAAACCCAACCCAACCATGGGAGGTGACTATCCTCTTGGGATGTCGTCAGGACACAACCGGTGGTCCGTTCATTCCATGAATCACTTTAACGAGGTTGTGCTGGGAACTCACCGGGGTGCACCGAGTGTGATGGTAAACACCAAAGATGCCGAGACTAGGGGAGTCGAAGACGATGACCTGATTCGCATCTTCAACGATGTTAGTGAATTTTATGCTCGCGTTAAGATTGCTGCTAATATCAGGCAGGGCCAAATAGTTTCCTACAACGGCTGGGATCCACTGCAATACACAAACTGGTCGGGCGCTAACGAAATTGAGCCGGGAATGGTAAAATGGCTGGGATTTTCCGGCGGTTATGGCCACCTGAAGTACTCCTCCCTCTATTGGCAACCAGTACCGAGTGACCGTTGGGTACGCTGCGATTTTGAAAAGACCTGATCGGTTATCCAGCTTCCAATTATTTGCTACCAGGGAGTAATGAAGGTGTTGACCAGAGGTGATGATTATCCACTACATCAAACACCAGAACCGGTCGCCTATACCGGCGCCAACAGAAACTTTTATGATCGATTCTTCTTCAACGGCTATGCTCAAGACGGGTCAGTTTTTTTTGCTGCAGCCATGGGAGTCTATCCCTACCTCAACGTCATGGATGGGGCGTTCGCCGTAGTGCTTGATGGCGTCCAGTACAATGTCCTGGGATCGAAAAGCATGCACATGGAGCGACTCGATACACAGGTTGGCCATGTGGCTATCGATATTGTAGAACCATTAAGAATACTGCGATTGAGGTGCAACGACACAGCCAATGGGCTCAAGGCAGATCTTCTGTTTACAGCCCGTTGTGAAGTACACGAAGAGCCCCGTTTTACTCGCCACACAGGAACACAGGTATCCATGGATTGTTCCCGGCTCATCCAGAACGGCGTCTGGTCCGGGTGGATCAACCTGAAAGGTAGACAGATCGAAGTCACCACCGAGATGTTCCGTGGTACGCGAGACAGATCCTGGGGTATCAGGGGAATCGGCGAACCGGATCCTCAGCCCAATCCTGCACCGGGTATTCGTCAATTTTACTGGCTGTGGGCACCGATCAACTTTGACGATTGCGCAACACACTATTTTGTCAACGCCGATGCGGCAGGGAATCCGTGGAATACCGGCGGCGTGATCATGCCCCTTATCGGGCAGGGTGAGGAAGAGACCATGATCAAGGTCTCCAGTAAACTGGCCTTTCACTCGGGCACCAGACACGCGAAACATGCGATTATCCGATTCGAGCAAAAGGGAGGATCCGTTATCTCGATTGAATTAAAGCCAAAATTTCACTTCTATACGAGGGGTATCGGATATGGACATCCGGTCTTCGGGCATGGTAAATATCTCGGTGATCTGAGGACAGGATACGAAGAGTATGTGCTTGCCGACATGCAGCCGACGAATCTGCATATTCAGGCTTTTTGTGAAGCAACCATGACCACGCCAGTTGGGGAGCATCGGGGTATTGGAGTCCTGGAGCAACTGATCTCCGGTCCTTACGAGCCTTCAGGTTTTAAGAATAGCCTGGACATGGCGCCATGAGCGAGTCGTCAGTAGATCCGGTTGCAAAGCTTTTATGCATCTTTCGATGCAACCGGATCCGCTGTAAACGGTCCCAACAGTTCCTGCCACTGATAGGCGACCAGGGTATCAATCATCTCTGAAGTGCCCCCCTCCTTCACACAGGCAATCTCCTTTTTCAGGATATCCAGGGCATCATGCACTGCCGGACCGAACAGCGACTCAAGGTACTCCGCTGGAATTCGCGGCGCATCGTCCTGGAACGACATGTCCTCGTTGAGCCGGTCGGCAGAAAGTGGCGGCACATAGAAAACGTTGGGACCGGTGCCGTATTCAGCATGTAGTGGCAAGGCTACCCTCCATTCATGCACCAGCCGGTGAACAGCTCCCTCTTCGTCATCACGCCAACCGATAAATAACGCTCTACCCGGACACTGACGCACACACGCTGGTGCGACACCAGCTTCTATACGAGGGTAACACCCAATACACTGCTGTGCCACATGCCGCTGATAATTGAAATAGATCTTCTTATAAGGA
>CAZNFE010000229.1:0-5555 GCA_964571945.1 uncultured Pseudomonadales bacterium | reverse complement strand
CTAAGCCTGACCATATAGATGCCCTGCTTAATCTTTCCTGGCTATTGGCCTCTATTGACCAGGATGGTATCCTTGACCCTCAGCGTGCAATATTACTTGCACAAAAGGCCTGTGAACTTACTGACTACAACCAGGTGTTATCGCTAAATACATTGTCCACAGCTTATAGCGCTGCGGGCAAATTTGATATGGCAATTGAAACTGCCCAAAAAGCTCTTGCAATAGCAAAAAGAAATGATCAAAATGGGCAGGTAGAAGAGATCAAAAAAAACCTGAAACAGCGTCGCTCCTGAGGATTAAGAGTTTCATCTGCAAACTCTTCTGCTCTCCCTGGCTAGCGGATACGTCGGGATTCCAGATAGTAGCGTTTTTCGTCCGCTTCTCCCATCGAGAAGGTCTTATGCGGCAGGGCATCATCAACGATGATGGTGCGGAAAAAATCGTGCTTGGAGATCGCCGGTAAGTAGAATCCGGCACAAGACGCTTGTCTGCCAAGAGTGGTGACCGCCTCTTCACCATGGATATAGTCGATGCGGGCTGCGAGTTCATGCTGCAGGTAGTCATCAAGGAACGTCTGCAAGCTGGCAACATCCAGGGTCATTTGCGGGTTCTTCAGTTGGCAGTAGCCATAATCACCAGCGAAAATCGTACCAAACCCCTGCCCTTCAGAATTAGTCTGTGCCAGCCCCTGAGTTGCTTCCAGACTCGTGCAGGGTGTATAGCTAAACCGCTCACCACGCCCGTTGAACCAACTCTCCATCGCCTTACGCAGGTTTGCTGGGTCGATATTAAACAGTACCCGGTGAATCGGCTCAAATTCAAGACCCGGGTCATGCAGGTTGACCAGTTCAACCATCGCATATCGTGCCGGATGGGTCATAATCGCCTGTTTGTCGTCGGCTGCCTCCTTGAGTTTTTCCCAGACCGCTTTAGCAGTTGCGAAGCTGTGGTTGCCATCCCCCATGGCGTACAGCATCACCTCACCGTCGACCCGATAATGCTCCTTAAAGTATTGCGGATCTGCCAAAGAACTCAATGCCTGTACGACCTGCTCGATCTGTTGCGGCTGGTCGACAGAATAACCCTTGATATGGCCACCATTGGCGATCAGATCAAAATCGTAGAGTGGCCTGGGCGGGTTATTGAACAGTGGCTCAATGACGGTCCGCCGGGGATCGTCGATCAGGACCATAATATGCGGTAATTCGATCGGCGCATCTTCGCGCACCTTGATTCGGGGCGGCAGGCGACTGAGAATCGTTCCCTCCGTCGAACGGATCAGCGAGGTCGCACCTTCATGGTAGTCGTACTGCTCCAGATCGAGGGCAACCATTAGACCCTTGCGTGATGCCACTTTGGTTGTTTTACGGTCGATGAGGACAAATCCAGCCGATTGCGCCACCAGACTACCATCATCAAGATACTGTGCCATCGTTTGATGGATGCTACTAATACGCGCATCACCATCGGAATCCTCCAGGTATACCTCGGGAAAGACCAGCTTCAGGGTCGAGTGGTACTCCGCGGTTTCCGCCGCCAACTGTGCCCAGTAGCCGCGATCGGAGGTGTGTTGGTCGCAGGCAATGACCGCCCATCGGTGCATGTCTGTACCTGCTTTGGGAAGCAGAATTTCCGGAATCTGCAGGCCGATCGAGGGGTAATTCATTTGAGTGTAATCCTACGGTAATGAGTCAATGATAATCCTCTGGCAAAGCCGGAGGTATTTCGCTTCTAAATTACAAATCCACGATTGTGAGATTTAGTAGTTCCCGGTCTTACTTCACGGTACCAGGAGGGAAGGCTTGTCAGAGACCCTCACAGACAGGACGTCTGTGCGGAGCGCCCATGGATGGGTTCACAGCGAGTCTCTGACAAGCCTTCCCTCCTGGTACCATTACCTATCAATGTTATATGAAGATGGATCGCGGCCGTGCTCAGCCCACGCACCACCATGGATCGAATATTGGTTAGCCCCCGGCAGAGCGAGGGCTTTCGCTTTTAGCAAGCCATCCCATTTCCCACCATGTCCTGTTTGCAACAACTAATTCGTCCCCATTTCAGTCGATTCTACTTTGAATTATACACAAGATTGGTAAGATCACCTGATGCTGTTACTGATTGTGTATGTATTAATCGCACTGGGTTTCTCATTTCTGTGTTCAATCGCAGAGGCTGTAATCCTGAGTGTGACACCCGCTCACATTGCACTGCTGGAAACCGATGGTCGCCCCGCCGGACCGCTGCTCAAAAAGCTGAAAGACAATGTCAATGAACCACTGGCTGCCATCCTGACTCTGAACACCATCGCACACACTGTAGGTGCAGCGGGTGCCGGGGCACAGGCGACGGCGACGTTTGGCAGCTATTACCTTGGTATCGTGTCAGCCATACTCACTCTGCTCATTCTCATATTCTCCGAGATAATTCCTAAAACCCTGGGCGCACATTATTGGAAGAGACTGGCCCCGTCGACAGCATATGGCCTCAAGTTCTTGATCCTGGTTCTCTACCCCTTTGTCAAACTGTCGGAAAAACTTACCAGTGGTCTTACGGAAGGTCCCAGCCTGAAAGGCTTCAACCGGAGTGAATTCGCCGCTATGGCGGATCTCAGTGCGGCAGAAGGGCTACTGGCGAGGGGAGAATCTGAAATCCTCAAGAACCTCTTACTGCTGCAGGAAACCCGGGTGGCGGATGTCATGACACCACGTACGGTGGTCTTCTCCCTGCCGCAAAAACACACAGTTGCGTCTTTCTTCACAGATCAGGATCAAGCCCGATTCTCCAGAATTCCTATTTACGCTGAGCACATCGAAGATATCACCGGATTTGTGCTGAAGGATGAGCTGCTGCTTGCGCAGGCCAGGGGGCATGGAGATCACCTGCTGGAGCTGTACCGCCGTGAAATAGTTGCTCTGCTCGAAACGGAATCGCTGGCTCGCGCTCTGGAAGAGATGCTTCGACAACGCAGCCAGATCGCATTGGCCGTGGACGAATATGGCGGTATGCAGGGTTTGGTCACTCTGGAAGATTTGCTGGAAACCCTGCTGGGACTGGAGATCGTGGACGAAAGTGATGACACTGTTGACATGCGCAAGCTGGCTCGCCGCCTGTGGAAACAGCGTGCCGAGAAAATGGGTCTGGACATTGATGAATATGAATCTGATGACAAATTGTAAGTCGGCTTAGTCGGAAGGAAGAAATTCACCACCCATGGGATCAAACCTTGCTCCCCTTCGATCTGTGGTATGCTCGAATCACATGGGTTAATAGCGGAATTATGCAATGAAGCCATTCATCGTGACACTCTGTCTGACACTTGTGGCTGGATTCAGTCACGCCAACGATCTGCTGGTCCGGGTGAAGGAAGGTGAGTTACTTGGTTCCCGCGTTGAGGGAGCAGAGAGTATCCGAGTCTTTAAAGCGGTACCGTATGCATTGCCACCCACTGGCGTGCAACGCTGGCGACCAGCCAAAGCCCCCGCCACCTGGGACTCAACACGTCTTGCAACCGAATTCAGTCCGAATTGCATTCAGCAGCCTTATCCAAAAGGTGGATTTTTTTACAGCCCAAGTCGATCCTGGAGTGAAGATTGCCTCTATCTGAATATCTGGACACCGGCTCAGAAAGGAGACAAGTTGGCTGTCATGGTGTGGATTCACGGAGGTGGTCTGACCCGAGGCAGTGGTGCAACTTCGGCCTACGATGGTACAGCGCTGGCAAAGAAAGGCGTGATACTGGTCACCATTAACTATCGACTGGGGGTATTCGGCTACTTCGCCCATCCGGATCTCACCGCTGAATCACCGAACAAGGCATCGGGCAATTACGGGACTACTGATCAAGTAGCTGCCCTTAAGTGGATTCAGAACAATATCGCTGAATTCGGAGGTGACCCGGATAAAATCACCATATTTGGAGAATCAGCCGGTTCCTTCAGTGTGAACCACCTCATGGCATCGCCGCTGGCCAAAGGGCTTTTTTCAAGAGCAATCGGCGAGAGTGGTGCTGCCCTCGGTCGAATGGCATCGCTGCGGGAAGGTGAAGCCGCAGGTACGAAATTTGCGTTAAGCCTGGATGCACAATCGATTGACGCCTTGCGGGCAATCCCTGCTGCAGAGGTCCTGCGGAAATCCCGATCCAGACGATTCAGACCGATCGTTGATGGCTGGGTATTTCCGGATGAGATTTATCGAATCTTCGAGAGAGGCGAACAGAACCAGGCTGACCTGATGGTAGGATTCAACGCGGATGAGGGGACCACTCTCGGGGTCGCCTATCGTCTGCCTAAAGACAAGCAGACCTATATCGCCCGAACCAGGCAACGGTTAGGAGATCTCACCGATGAATTTCTGGCTATTTATCCCGCAGACGATATCAAACGCTCATCCCTGGATGCGTTTCGAGACAGCTTTGTAACCTGGAGCATGCAAACCTGGGCTATGCAAATGGCGAAGGTTAAGTCCCGGGCCTACCTCTACTACTTCAGCCACTGGCCAAACGGTGCAGAACTGGGTGCCTATCATGCTGGCGAAATCGTCTATGTCTTTAACAATGTCGGTAATCTGAAAGCAAAACCATCCCCATCAGACCTGGAGCTGGCAGACCTGATGAGTGACTACTGGGTCGCATTTGCCAAACGAGGGCGTCCATACGTAAAGGGTTCCCCAAAATGGAAACCCTACACCCGTGAGCGTCGTAATTTCATGGAATTCAAAAATGGTAAAGGCATACCTGGCAGAGATCTGTTGCCGGGTCGCTGGGAGTTTTTCAATAAGGTGAACAAGCGGGATGAACCTTGAGAAAGCCAATGAACCCATGGGGTCAAGAACCCATGGGGTCAAGTCTTGATATAATACCTTTTACGGCTTACTTCTCGCCGATTAAAGGTATTATATCAAGACTTGACCCCTTCTTCTTCTTTGCTCCCTTCTTACTTTTCTTCGATTGGGTCATCGGCGGTCTACCGCTGGAGCCTGTTCGTACCTTTACCCATTCAACTGATCCAGCCGACTATGCAATTTGGCCATGTAAAAAATTTCCTGCTTGTGGTAAAAATCATCGTCTATGTGAACAGGATCCTGTTTATTAAAATCACCACCCCAGCGCAGCTCATCATCCTGGCGTATCGCGTCAATGAACTTGCGAATTGGCTCAGGTAGGTTTTTAAGGTTATTCCGTTTTAGTTGTTTTGAATTATATAGTTCACCATCCAGTAGCAGATTCATATCGATCGCATGACCAATGTGATGGCAGCTCTTTTGAGCCGGTGGCACAATGGCTCCTCTGATCTGATTATTGATACTTCGGATAGACGAAGTTGTCCAGATTTTAAGACCATTATATTTACTATATTCAGCAACCCGTTTCAGCGGTGGCAGAAAACCTCGGTCAACTTTAACCACCTCACCAACAAACTGATCATTGGAAAATATCACCTGTTCAAATCTGCCTATAAGACTCGAACCTTCATTTGACGTGGAGGCAACTTCGGTAATCGAAGGCATTTTTTCCAAATAAGACCCGTGAACGTAACCCACATGACTATCTGTGGTTT
>CAZNFE010000228.1:0-5559 GCA_964571945.1 uncultured Pseudomonadales bacterium | reverse complement strand
TTGCTGAGGAAGGTTCGACGCAGGCGAGAAGTTTCGGGTATGGACGATTCGCAGATAGAGAAACCTGTTGCAGACGATTCACCCTCCTCAGGGTAAGGTCTTGATAAATCGATTCAGGCGGGGCAGGTAGTAATCCTGGTAGTCAACCGAGAATGCGACTGTGTGGGCGCGCCCGGTAATGCGGTTTCGATCCACAAATCCGATCACCCTCGAATCACCGCTATGATCCCGATTATCCCCAAGCATCAGGTAGTGATCAGCAGGAACACTGACGGGACCAAAACTGTTGTAACGGTTTGGAGGTGACGGAACCAGCATGACCGGATGGCTCATACTACCAATTTTTTCATTGTAAAAAGTGTGTTTATGTTGCTGCTCAGAATCCAGTTGTTCGACAATTGAAGCATCCAGTTTTGTGTAGTCCGACGCCTGATTATTGATAAATAATTGATTGTTTCGCAGCGAAACGATGTCTCCCGGGATGCCGATAACTCGCTTGATGAGCAGCTTTTCGTCCTTGGGAGAATAAAAAGTGACAATCTCACCACGCTCTGGATTATCCCATTCGGCCAGATGCAAAGTCGTGAAGGGTATCTTCAGATCGTAGGCTAATTTGTTCACTACTACACGATCGCCAATCAAAATAGTCGGTTTCATTGACCCGGTGGGTACCTGGTTCCAGTCAGCAATAGCAGAGCGGAACAACAACATCACTGCGAGAAAAATCAGCAATCCTCGCCATTCGAGCCATAGTCTTTGCAGTTTTGATTTTGGTGCATCCGGGTTGGTCATAATTATCCGCCGGTTGTGCGATCTTGTGTGTTGCCAGAATTGAATTCCAGGTTTGCGGTTGAATATGCCAAATTTGTGGTATCCGTGACAAGCAATTTTTGAGAATTGGCAGAATGGAGCGGACCTGAATGCACCGCATGAACTGCATCTGCTGTATGGCGCAAACTGGTTCTGATTGTAGGTATTGAAAGAAGTTGGCTATTTCCAGCTGACGGGAGAAAATAGCACTCGCATTAGCCTAAATCTCACGGTACACTGTGATAACCGTTTTAGGTAACTGCAGTAACCTATTGATAAACAGCCAGAATAATGAGTGAAGTTTATCAGAGAGGAACGTTTGATGCTCAAAATCCGGTTTAAGGATAGCAGATCCGATCCAGTATTGCTTACCCAGCCAGGTAAGACCATCGGCAAGGGAATCGCTAATGATATTGTGCTGGACGAGGAAGGTGTCAATGCCTTTCACGCTGATTTGAAGGTGGAGAACGATATCGTAACATTGAGCGATGTAGGTACGCAGACTGGAACCTCGTTAAACGGTACTAAACTAACCGCTCCGGCGATTTTGAGGGCTGGTGATCTGATCGACATTCAGGGAGTTGAACTCGAGGTCGTTGAGGTTGAATCAGCCTTCCCGGAGGGCAAAACTCTGGTGCTATCTGGTACAGCTCTGCTTGACATGGGAGTGGGCAACTGGTCAATCATCGCCGATTCGGGCCCGGAGAAAGGACAGGTGATCGCCATCCGGGAAAAAACCTCAGTCGGGCGTGCACTCGAGTGTGATATATCTATTCTGGAACCTGGTCTTTCGAGGCAGCATGCTGAATTGGAGGTCGTGAATGATGAGTTGATTATTCGTGACCTGGGTTCTTCAAATGGCACCTACCTGAATGGTAAGAAAATTAACCATTCAGTGTGCCGCAGTGGGGATGTGCTGCAATTTGAACGAATTAAATTCATTGTTCAGGCTCCCTGATTATGCTGCTCAAGCAGCTTCATTATTTACCAGTCGATTCGCTGACAGATGTTTTCTGGTCAGTTTTTAACGTTCGAATTTCGTTGACAGAACGATAGAGGACATTGTTTTCTCCACCCCGACCACGTTTCCGATACGATCCAGGGTTTTGTCAACCGCTTCCGTAGTTTCTGCAGTGATCTCGGCTATCAGGTCATAGGGACCGCTCACAGCATGAAGTACCTTGATGTCTTCGACCTGACGCAGCGTTTTGCCAACCTCAGCTGCCAGTTTTGGATTGATCTGTATCATTACCTGCGCCTTGATCAGTCTGCGCGTGAATTCTTTATGCAGGGTGACGGTGAATCCCGCAATTACCTGTTTTTTTTCTAATCTTTGAATTCGGTCCTGAACAGTAGTTCGGGATACATCCAATTTGCGCGCCAATGCAGAGGTCGAGACTCTGCAATTCTCCTTCAGAAGTGCCAGCAGTTCCCTGTCAAGATTATCGATTGCCATTTTAACTCAAAAATATGTCAATTTGACGGAATATATTGTGAAAAATGTCTAGAAATAGCCTTCATATTGGCGTAACTGCTGATTAAAATCAACTTATATAACCTGTGACACAGGTACGATGAGGTAATCAAAATGACTGAAATTCTGCTGGTTGGTGCAGGTAAAATTGGTAGCATGATAGCTGACATGCTGGTCACCACTGGTGACTATCAGGTAACGGTTGTGGACAAGGATGTTGATACACTGGCGCACATGGATGTGTCCGATGCCGTCATTCGAGAAACGGTTGATGTCAGTTCCCATAAGAAATTACTTGAATTGATGGAGGGCAAGTATGCAGTGCTTAGCGCCGCTCCATTCGACGTTACAATAGAAATCGCAAAGATTGCCAGAGAAGCTCGCATACATTACCTGGATTTGACAGAAGATGTTGAGGCTACTCGCGTTGTGAAGAACCTTGCCGCGCATGCAGGTCATGCATTCATTCCGCAATGCGGCCTGGCGCCTGGTTTTATTTCTATCGTTGCCTATGATCTGGCCAAAAAATTTGACCGTCTGCACAACGTACACATGCGGGTGGGTGCATTGCCCAAGTATCCATCCAACGGATTGAAATATAATTTAACCTGGTCCACAGATGGCCTGATAAATGAATATTGTAATCCTTGTGAAGCGATAGTCGATGGGCAACTCAAGGAAGTGCCGCCCCTGGAGGAGGCGGAAGAGTTCTCCCTGGATGGTGTGTCATATGAAGCCTTCAACACATCGGGCGGGCTCGGTACTCTGTGCGAAACTCTGGCTGGTAAAGTGGATAACCTGAATTACAGAACGGTGCGGTATCCGGGTCATCGAGACATCATGAAGATATTGATTCAGGATCTCCGGTTGGGTGAAAGACGCGGATTGTTAAAGGATATCTTCGAAACGGCACTGCCATTAACTCTGCAGGATGTCGTACTGGTTTTTGTCACGGTAAGCGGTGAAATCGAGGGTCGCTATATACAGGAAAGTTATGCGCGCAAAGTGTATAGCAGAAGCATTAATGGCCGCGACTGGAGCGCAATTCAGATAACTACAGCCAGCGGTATATGTACCATGCTGGATTTGTTGAAAGAGGGCAAGCTGCCTCAAAAGGGCTTCGTCAGGCAGGAGAATTGTGATTTTCAGGACTTTATCAGTAACCGTTTCGGCGTTAATTATGACGAGAATTCGACCGTTAATCATATTACTGACATCCAGACTCACGTAGCTCGCCAGGTGGCTTGATCCAGAGTATGGGTCAGTAAAGTCTCTTTGGGAGGTTTACCAGATAGATCAGCACTGTCTGATTCGCGAAGGGGATCGATGATGAGTGTATTCGAAAAACTGGGAATAAGTGAACACATTTCTTCCGGCAACCTGTCAGTTGCAAGTCCTATCGATGGCTCGATATTGGGAACAGTATGCAAAGATACCAGGCAGTCATTTGAGGCCAGGGTTGCAGCGTCAGAAGCGGCATTTCTTCAATGGCGAAGTGTACCCGCGCCCGAGCGTGGTGAATTGGTCAGGCGATTTGGTGAATTACTTCGGATGTACAAGCAGCCATTGGGGGAATTAGTCACCCGGGAATGCGGCAAGATACTGCAGGAAGGGCTTGGTGAGGTGCAGGAGATGATTGACATCTGTGACTTTGCAGTAGGCATCTCGCGACAACTTTATGGATTAACCATAGCATCGGAACGACCGGCGCACAAAATGTTGGAGAACTGGCATCCGCTGGGACCGGTTGGGGTGATCTCTGCGTTCAATTTCCCGGTTGCTGTTTGGGCGTGGAATACTGCGATCGCCCTGGTTTGCGGGAACCCGGTTATCTGGAAGCCTTCCGAAAAAACACCATTGACAGCACTGGCCTGTTTGACGCTGTTTAATCGTGTGGCAGATGATTTCGAAGCAGCACCTCAGGGATTGGTGCAGGTCGCATTTGGTGATCACGAAATCGGGGAACTAATGGTGGATGACACGCACTTACCCCTGATCAGTGCTACCGGCAGTACGGCGATGGGTAAAGCCATTGCGCCGAGGATTGCAGCCAGATTTGGTCGATCGCTGCTGGAATTGGGAGGCAACAATGCAGTGATAGTTTCAGCCAGTGCAGATCTGGAAATGGCGATGAGAGCCATTGTGTTCGGTGCCGTGGGCACAGCCGGGCAACGCTGCACGACAACACGCAGATTATTCTTACATGAAGATATTTATCACCAATTGCTCGATTCACTGAAAACTGCTTATGAGAATATTTCTGTCGGTGACCCCATGCTACCTGGCAACCTTGTTGGACCGCTGATTGATCAGCAAGCATATGAAAAAATGAGCATGACACTGGACTTCGTCGCGGAGCAGGGTGCAGTAGTTAACGGGGGCCAGAGAATTCTCGATGAACAGTATCCTGATGCTTATTATGTGAAGCCAGCTTTGGTCGAGATGCCGGAATCTGTTGAGAACGTCTACGAAGAAACATTTGCTCCCATTTTGTATGCCTTCAAATATCAGAATTTGTCGGATGCGATCAGTCGGCATAATGCTGTTTCCCAGGGGCTGTCATCGGCCATATTTACCAACGATGTGAGAGAGGCTGAATTATTCACGTCCGCGACAGGTAGCGATTGCGGTATTGCAAATGTGAATATTGGTACCAGTGGTGCCGAGATCGGCGGAGCATTTGGTGGCGAGAAGGAAACCGGAGGTGGTCGAGAATCCGGTAGTGATGCCTGGAAGGCGTATATGCGTCGCAGTACAGCAACTATCAATTATGGTAGTGAGCTTCCCCTGGCGCAGGGAATTAGCTTCGATTTCTAGTGCGCCGCAGCGCATGCACTGGACCTGCCGATGTTGAGAAGAGGCTGGGAATGAATAAAGGACCCGATTCGATTGAATTAACACCGGGACGTGTGTCCCTGGCGCAACTGAGGAGTATTTATACTGGCCTGAATCCGGTATCTCTCGCCGAGGGTGCCTGGCGAGCGATTGCAGAGAGCCAGAAATCAGTGGCGAATCTGTTGAGTGAGGGGACCACGATCTATGGTATCAATACCGGCTTTGGAAAACTGGCGGAAATACGCATTCCGCGTGATCATCTGAGCAAGCTGCAGAAGAACCTCGTGATGAGCCATGCCTGTGGAGTGGGGGAGCCTGTCTCGGCTGAAGACGTTCGCGCGATACTCTTGCTGAAAGCGAACACCCAGCAACCAAACGCTGGCGAGGATCATGCCGGCATAGGCCGGCACAGACACATCCACCATGCCATAACCGCCGAA
>CAZNFE010000227.1:0-5575 GCA_964571945.1 uncultured Pseudomonadales bacterium | reverse complement strand
TTTCATCCTCACTAGCCACACTCATCAGGGCAAGGAATGGATCCGTCCTGGATCGTGCACACCACTGCTTGAAAATGTTGAACATGGGTCAAGTATACACTGGACGACAGGTGGCGGGTGCTACCCTATGGGACATGACAGTCTCCCCGGCACAGCCGGGGTTTTTGCATCCGATAAACAGCAGATTGCAGGTGGATTCAATCAGGATTGGTGCGAATCTCGGTCAAGCGTGATATATATACATCTTAAATAACTGATGATTGTGAATGGCAAATACTGCTGTTATTCCGATCAGTATCTGGAGGAAAAATGGTAGCAATTGATTACCAGGCACCAAAAAGTCTCGGTGATGTCGTCAAATTGTTGAGCGAATGCCTGGACAAGCCTGCGCAAGTTCTGGCTGGGGGGACCGATCTGCTCATTCAGTTGAGATCTCAGCAGGTTGGTACACGACTTCTGATTGATTTGAAGAAAATCCCGGAAATGATGGATGCCGTATTGGACGATAGCGGATTATCACTTGGGCCTTCGATGTGTTGTGCTGAATTCACAGCAAGAGAAGATATCAAAGCTGTTTACCCCGGGCTTGTTGAAGCGGCTTATCTGATTGGATCTACGCAAATTCAGGGCCGGGCCAGCATTGGCGGTAACCTGTGTAACTCGTCACCGGCTGCCGATACGATACCTGCATTGATCGCTGTCGGAGCGCAATGTCTGATCCTGGGTCCAGCGGGGCAAAGGCAGGTGCAGGTAGAAGATTTTGTTACCGGAGTGGCACAAAATTGCCTGGCCAGAGATGAGATTTTAACAAGAATTGTTATACCGAGACCGGCAGCGAATACTGCCGATGCCTACCTTAGATTCACACCCAGAACGGAAATGGATATCGCAGTCGCAGGGGCAGGCGTTAGCATTACCCTGGATGATAGCGGTATCTGTACAGCAGCCCGGGTCGCCATCGGAGCAGTGGCACCTACAGCGTTATTAGTTGCGGCAGCAGCGGATGCCCTAATAGGCACTGATTTGAGTGACGAGGCACTCACCGGCGCCGCCACCGCCGCCACAGAGGCTTCATCGCCCATTGATGATCGAAGAGGCACGATTGCGTATCGAAAACACGTGGTTGGGGTGCTGACACGCAGAGCTGCAGTCATCGCTGCAAATCGGGCCAAGGAGAATTCAAATGTCTAAGACACACGTATCCACTTCAATAAACAATCAACCGGTAGAGTTTCTCTGCGAACCTGGTCAAACCCTGCTTGATTGTCTGCGCAATGAAATTCATCTGACCGGCACCAAGGAAGGCTGCTCGACCGGTGACTGCGGAGCCTGTTCTGTCACGATGAATGGTCGTCTGGTGTGTTCCTGTCTGGTGCTCGGAGTCGAAGCAGAAGGCCAAAATATTGGTACTATTGAGGGCGTTGGTGATGCAGATAAACTGCATGTAATCCAACAGAAATTTCTTGAACATGCAGCATTGCAGTGTGGTATCTGCACACCCGGACTGATTGTCGCCACGGAGGCATTGTTAACTGAAAATCCTGAGCCGACAGAAGAAGAAGCCAGATATTATCTGGCTGGAAATCTCTGCCGCTGTACAGGATATGACAAAATAATTCGAGCAGTGATGGACGCTGCCG
The DNA here is from genome assembly GCA_964571945.1 of uncultured Pseudomonadales bacterium. Lineage (GTDB taxonomy): Bacteria > Pseudomonadota > Gammaproteobacteria > Pseudomonadales > Azotimanducaceae > JASJXV01. The sequence continues at coordinate 3,935 of CAZNFE010000227.1, read as the reverse complement.
CCGAGATGCGAGGAGCAGCCTGATGAGTGAAGCAAGAGAGTACAAATATATTGGTCAAAGAACTATTCGACCGGATGGATTTGATAAGGTTACCGGTAGAGCGAATTTCGGAGCAGACCTGTCACTGCCCGGTATGTTGTGGGCCAAAGTAAAGAGAAGCCCTCATGCTCATGCCAGGATCATCAAAATTGATACCTCGAAAGCAGAAGCTTTGGCTGGTGTCATGGCCGTTGCAACCGCTGCTGATTTCCCTGCCATCTCAGCTGAAACCTTGCAGACAGGCGAAACGAGTACCGACGTGCGAGATCTGGCTCGTAATAATCTGGCACTTGAAAAAGTGCTCTATCACGGACATGCGGTGGCTGCGGTTGCTGCTGTTTCACAGGCCATAGCCGAGCAGGCAGTCGCATTGATCGAAGTGGAATATGAAGTGTTACCTGCTGTTATGGATGCAGTTGAAGCCATGCAGGAGGATGCGCCGATTTTGCATGAAGACCTGTTCACGCAGGGGTTGGAAACAGTTCCTGATAAACCGTCAAATGTCGCCATGCGTATGGAGCTGAAGAAGGGGGATGTAGAAGCTGGTTTTGCGGAAGCGGATGTAATTGTTGAACGGGAATATTATACGCCCACGGTTCACCAGGGTTACATCGAGCCCCATGCCTGTACCGTTAGATATGATGAAGATGGTCAGTCGATGATATGGTGCTGTACGCAGGGTCACTTTGACGTGCGAGCCAGTACAGCGAAGATTTTGCAGATGGAACTTTCCAAAATCAAGGTTATTGCAAGTGAGATTGGCGGCGGCTTTGGTGGTAAGACTACTGTCTACCTGGAACCGGTTGCCCTGGTTTTGTCGAAGAAGTCCGGCAGACCAGTCAAGTTGGTCATGAGCAGGGAAGAAGTATTTCGGGCCTCCGGACCAGGATCTGCGACCAGAAATCGGGTTAAGATCGGAGCTAAAAAAGACGGTACCATTACCGCCATGGAAGGCACGCTACGCTATGAAGCAGGGGCGTTTAAAGGATCACCCATGGCACCCGGGGTAATGTGTGCTTTCACGCCTTACGATGTCGAAAATATGCAAATCGAAGGCTACGATGTGGTGGTCAATAAACCAAAGGTTGCTGCATACCGGGCACCTGGTGCTCCACAGGCAGAATTTGCAGCGGAGAGTGCCATCAATGAACTGGCTGAAAAACTGAACATGGATCCGATCGAACTACGTTTGAAAAATGCTGCCAGGGAAGGTACGCAGGCCATTTATGGACCGAAGTTTAAAGCAGTAGGCCTGGTCGAGTGTCTGGAAGCCGCCAGACAGTCTGAACACTACAAGGCACCACTTGGCAAGAATCAGGGCAGGGCGGTTGGTGCGGGTTTCTGGTTTAACGCCGGAATGAATTCAAATGTTGTAATCAATATGAATCCCGATGGTACTGTGCTGCTGGTCGAAGGTTCTCCTGATATTGGCGGCTCCCGTGCGTCTATGGCAATGATGGCAGCAGAAGAGCTGGGCATACCCGTGGAAAAAATCAAACCCATTGTTGCCGACACCGACAGTGTGGGTCTGAATTCAACCACAGGTGGAAGTCGAACCACTTTTGCTACGGGCATGGCAATCATTGAGGCTGCCCAGGACATTGTAAAACAGATGAAGGAGCGCGCTGCTGCCGTATGGAATGTGACGCTGGATCAGGTTGACTGGGTTGATGGCGCAGCAATCAACACTGCAGGTGATGCCAGTCTCTCGGCAGCCGAAATATGTGCGGCTGCCGATCAAACGGGTGGCCCTATTTCAGGCCGGGCTTCCTTGAGTGCGCGTGGTGCAGGTCCAGGATTTGCTGTGCATGTAGCTGATGTAGAAGTTGATCCCGATACCGGAATGGTTACAGTTGTTCGATATACGGCGATCCAGGATGCAGGTAAGGCGATTCATCCGGGATACGTGGAAGGGCAGTTTCAGGGCGGTGCTGCTCAAGGCATTGGTTGGGCGCTTAATGAAGAATATATTTATGATGACCAGGGTGTCCTGGAAAATGCAGGTTTCCTCGATTATCGAATTCCGCTGGCTTCAGATTTACCAATGATCGATACCGTAATCGTGGAAGTTCCGAATCCGTTTCATCCTTACGGGGTAAGAGGCGTGGGAGAATCCGGCATCATCCCGCCTCTGGCAGCCGTAGCAGGTGCAGTGAGCAATGCCATTGGTGTGCGAATGTCCAGATTGCCCTGCTCACCGCCACGTGTGCTGGAAGCGATTCAGAACAGGGATTAGTTTCGGCCAGGTTAATGAATTCGGAGACGTCCGGTGTTGCGTATTTGTGCACGATATTTGTCTGAGCGATTGCTATGGCAACGGTGATTTTTTCCAGTGAACTGCAAAGGCTTACGCATGAGGAGCAGGTAGTCATAGAAGCTTCAATATACCGTGAACTGGTATCGGCATTGGTGGACAGATACCGGGAACTGAACATGGAAGCACTAATGAAAATGGCCGTGGCTATAGATGGGGAGATCATACACAATCCGATGTTAGAGAAATTGGCGCCGGGCAGCGAGGTTCATTTTCTGTACCGTATTTCCGGTGGCTGAATTCAGCGCAATGAACGGTTTATGGATCGTAAACAGGAATTGCACGGCACACCGGGAGAAACATCATACGTTCTGACTTACAGTTTCAATTCCAGCAAACATTTGGTACCAGCAACTCATCCACAGTTTTTGCCCCGGGTCGAATTAACCTTATCGGCGAGCATATCGATTATTGCGGCGGTCGGGTGTTACCCGTCACTATCCAATTTGGCACCTGGTGCGCAGGTGATCTGAATTCATCCGGGAAACTGCGTATCGCATCCAGTGGACATGGCGAATTCATAAATCGAGACCTCTTATCTTCGGGTCAGCGAGACAGAACCATTTGGGCAAACTATCCCATTGGCGTTGTGGATAGCTACTTGCGTGCCGGCGTGCAGATTGAGGGCATGGACCTGCTGTTTTATTCAGATATACCGGGCAGTGGCTTGTCCTCATCTGCCTCATTTTGTGTCGCCACAGCATTAATGGTGCAATCACTCACCGGATACTCTTTTTCGGATGAATGGCAATCATCAAGATGGAAAATTGCTGAAATTTGCCAGCGAGTCGAGCATGAATATCTTGATGTCAACTGCGGCATTATGGACCCGGCAGCCATCGCGCTGGCGAAGGGTAACAATGCGTTGCAAATTGATTGCAGCCAGACCGAATCTGCTCGATCCGGAATTGAATATGTGCCCTGCAATATTGATCCCTATCGATTTGTCATTGTGGACAGCGGCAAGAAACGAAAACTTGCCGCTTCCGCTTATAACCGACGAGTTAAGGAAATTGGTCAGATTCTTGAATTAATACAGGCGCACGAGCAACTGCAACAACTCTGTCAGCTGAAAATCGATGATTTGGCACGAGTGCGAGGATTCATTTCGGATGACACTTTGTATAAAAGATGCCATCACGTCGTTACTGAAAACCAGCGGGTGACCGATGCAATCAGCGCACTTCGACACAATGACGTCAATAAGTTCGGTGAGTTGATGCTTCTTAGTCATGCCTCACTTCGCAATGACTATGAAGTGTCGAGTATTGAACTTGATACGCTGGTTAGTGCGAGCACAATGCAGGAAGGTGTGCTCGGTGCACGTATGACCGGAGCCGGATTCGGTGGATGCATTATTTCACTTGTGCATCGTGACGCAATCGACTCGTATAAAGATTCTGTGAGCCGGCTTTACAAAGACAAATGCGGTTGCACGGCCGAATTCTACATCGTACAGACTGGATCTGATTGTCTGGTATAGTGCGCCCGATCAGCCCCTTTGAGGGCCTCCCGCTCGAAATACCTCCGGCTTTGCCGGAAGATTGTTATTCATAGCCATTGGGATTGTTCTGTTGCCAAC
>CAZNFE010000226.1:0-5588 GCA_964571945.1 uncultured Pseudomonadales bacterium | reverse complement strand
AAAAACCCGAGTTTCGTCTGCGCCCTCGAAGGTAAAAGAATTTTAAGAAATATAGATAGAGTTTGCACCAAAAAAAACACAATTTTGTCAAAATGCAGTCTTTTTTTACGATAATCAAAGACATTCACTGACAAATATCGAGTTTTATTACAATTTCTCAATATTGATAGATCGCGACCTATCAATACTGTTTGTTAATTTGCGCGGTTATCCGCACAAAAAGATTGGCAAGATGGAGTTGCAATAATCTATGAAGCCAGAAAAGATAAAATCTGACGACTTATCTCTTCCGTGGTGCCCGCACCATCAATACAAGCATATTTTAGATCTAACGACCCATCTTCTGATCGACTCAAATAGAAAGAAACTAACGGCTCAGTCTGCTTTTTATAAACTTCAAGGCGAACCCGGATAGTCTCCTCGCGATCGTCTTCTCTTAGTACCAGAGGTTCCCCAGTTATGTCATCCTTATCAGGCACCCGCGGTGGATTATAGGCAATATGATAGGTTCTCCCGGACCCTTCGTGTATGCGTCTGCCTCCAAGTCTGGACACAATTACATCGTCCGACAGAGCAATTTCCACGACCCGATCGATCTCGATTCCTTCCCGCACTAATGCCTCTGCCTGAGGAATTGTTCTGGGAAACCCATCAAACAGAAAGCCACCACGGCAATCAGCTCGTGTGATTCTTTCTTTCACAAGATCAATGATAATGTCATCTGTAACCAATGCACCGGACTCCATGACTTGCTTCACTCTCTTACCCACTTCCGATCCTGATTTAACAGCTTCCCTCAACATATCCCCGGTAGAGATCTGCGGGATATTGTATTCTTTGGTAATAAACTGTGCCTGTGTACCTTTACCAACACCGGGGGCACCGAGTAATATTATTTTCACTACAAAAACTCCATTTGCTATGTGCGTTAACTCAAATTGCTTTCTTGATCAGCGCAGCTGATTTTCGTACTCGATTATCCTGATAATGGTGGATTCAGCGTTGCCGTGGTGTTTCACCGCCAGGCACACCTCACCATAGTCAGCGCCAAGCCAGCTGAGCTCATCAGTACCAGTTTAATGGAACACTGATTCCACCAGAAGATCGCTATCCGGGTGCAAGCGTCCTTCTCGCTTCGATTACATTTGGTATCTGTTCGATTCGTTCCAGCAATCTGAGCAATTCGTTCAGACTACTGACCTCCACAATCAATAGTAAACTGACCACATTATCGTTACTATCAATTTCTGTGCGAACAGAAGTCATATTCAATCGTTCAGTAACCAGTACCGACGTCACATCAAAGAGCAATCCCGATCGATCATAGGCACTCACCAGCACATTCACTGGAAAGGTTTTAGTCTCACCGGTATTCCAGTTGATCTCTATCAGATTGGCATCTGATTCCAATTGCAGCACCTTCGGACAATCTTTTCGATGCACAGAAACCCGATTATCATCCTCGACGGTACCAATGATTGAATCTCCCGGCACTGGTTTACAGCAATCTGCGATCCGCGCTGATAAACTGCCTGCACCTGATACAATACTGCTCTGATTTATTACAGAACTATTTTCCGCATCCAGAGCCAAATCCAATTGATCAACTGGAATGTCAGAATGCTCCATGTTCTGAACCACCTGTATAGCGAGGTGACTGGAAAACTCACCAGCACCAACTTGTGCGAACAGATCATTAACCTTGTTAAAATCGAGAGCTGTAGCAATGGTTTCAAAGTCAATATTCTGGATACCCAGGTGGTCGAACTCGTTTTCAAGTAGCTGCCGACCATCTTCAATATTCTTTTCCTTATCACGCGAGCGAAACCAATTCTGCACTTTGACCCTCGCCCGAGTCGTTTTCAAGTAACCCAGGTGATCATATAACCAGGCTCTGCGAGGAATCGCATTTTCATCCGTCAGAATCTCGACCTGGTCACCTGTGTGAAGCTGTGAATTGAGCGTAACTATTTGTCCATTCACTTTGGCGCCACGACAGTGATGTCCGATTTCCGTGTGTACGCTATAGGCAAAATCCAATGGCGTCGCACTCGGTATCAAATCAACCACATGTCCATCTGGAGTAAACAGATAAATTCGATCGTGACTGATCTCACCAACAAGTTCCTTCTGGATTCCGGAGATATCACCAAGCTCTTCCTGCCATTCTAGCAACTGTCTTAACCAGTTGATCTTCTTCTCATAGCTCTCTGACTTGCTGGTTTTACCTTTGGTTTTATACCGCCAATGTGAACACACTCCCCACTCCGCTTCTTCGTGCATGTGAAAGGTTCTGATTTGAATCTCGATCACTTTCCCTTTTGGGCCGAACACCGCCGTGTGCAACGACTGGTAGCCATTTTCTTTTGGCGTGGCAATGTAATCGTCAAATTCACGAGGGATGTTATGCCAGAGTTTATGGACTGCACCAAGAATTCGATAACAATCATCCTCACCGTTAACCAGAATCCGCACCGCACTCACGTCATATACCTGGCTAAAGGGGATTTCCTTCTCCAGCATCTTTAACCAGATGCTGTAAATATGTTTAGCCCGACCTTCAACGCGTGCCTCGATTTTCATCGCCTTCAATGTCTTGGATAACGTAACGATGATCTCGTCGACATATTTTTGTCTGGCAACACGTTTGCCATCCAGCAAACCTGCGATTTGTTTATATGCATCTGCTTCAAGATACCGGAATGCAAGATCCTCAAGCTCCCATTTAAGGCGTCCAATTCCCAATCGATGCGCTAATGGCGCATAAATATCTGATACTTCCCTGGCGAGTGCCAGTTGTTTCTCCGCATTAAAAAATTTCGCCTTCCGGATGGTGCAGGTTCTTTCAGCAAGCTTTATCAGCGCGACGCGCACATCGTCCACAAGCGACACGAGCATTTTGCGCGCCTGATCCAGTTGATCCTGCGTCTGCCCTAATACTGGCGCTTCACTTGTAATCCGGATGTTACTGATTGCAACCATCCGCAACACCCCTTGCACGAGATCGGCAACGCCGGGACCTAACTGTTGTCTGACTTCTTCCAGCAGAATCTGTTTTTCCCGCACTGCCCGGTAGATAATACCTGCCAGAATACTTTCTTCATCCATGCATAGATCGGCGAGAATTTCTGCCATTTCGAGACCAGTTTCGAAGCTGCTCTTGTCCTCAGACCAGAGTTGATTTGCCGAAATCGATTTCTGCTCAGCATTCCAACTGAGTTCACACGCTACTCTGATCCTGTCCTCATTTGGCAGATTCGCCTGCTTTGCAATTTTGGACAGCCAAAGCTCCAGATTCAGGCTGCCATCAAAAAGCAACGGATGATCTTCTCTGACTCTGACCATTCCTATCTCTCAAACAGAGTAATGGACTCAATATGATTGGTGTGCGGAAACATATCAATTACTCCCGTATGTGACAATCTGAAACCGGCTCCAAGCAGGGGTACAGAATCCCGTGCCAGTGTATCCGGATTGCATGAAACATATACAATTCTATCGGCACTTGACCTTGCCAATTGCCGTACCACCTCCAGAGCGCCCGAACGTGGCGGATCCAGCAAAACCTTGTTGAATGAATTCTTTGCCCAGGTCTGGACGCCAGTTTCGGTCATTAGATCCGCCTGTTGAAATCGCACGTTAGTGACACCATTTTGTGATGCATTCTCGATTGCCCTCTGCACCGAGGCTGCAGCCCCTTCGACTCCCACAACTCGCAAACTCCCGCTGGCAAGAGGTAAGCTGAAGTTGCCGATGCCACAAAACAGATCAAGTATCTCGTCACTGGATTGAGGTTCCAGCAAAGTGTAAGCCAAATCAATGAGTTTCTGGTTAATTTCGTGATTTACCTGGATGAAATCCATCGGATGAAAAGCCATAGTAAGATCAAAGGACGAGATCTCGTATGAGAGCCTCTCCATGGATTGACGTGGCCAAATTTTCCTTACCGTTTCCAATCCGCCTGACTGCAGATAGATTTCCAACTGACTGGACTGTGCGAATTCTTCCAGTTTCGTGATGTCTGATGAAGACATTGGCTGCAGATGCCTGAATACCAGTGCTGTTGATTTGTCTCCTGCAGCAACTTCGATCTGGGGAATGTCACGGTAGCTATCCAGCCCTGCAATCAGCTCCCGCAGCTCGGATATACGATTACCAATTGAACTATGCAAAACCATGCAGCTATCGATCTCTGCAAGGTATTTTCCACCTTTCTCTCTGAATCCCACTAGCACACTTTGCTTTTTTTTGACATATCTGACCCCCAACCGCGCTTTTCTACGATAGCCTCGTACCGGACCGGTAACAGGATCCATAATGGTCGGGGAGTTCCCGGAGACAAGAGCTTCTATAAGGCGTGATTGCTTGTACTCCAGTTGCTTCACCGGATTTACGTGCTGCAGGCTGCACCCGCCACATATTTCACTGTGACCACAGGGTGAGACTACCCGATCTGGTGATGGATTAATTATTTCTAACGGGCGAGCGAAGATCAGCTTCCTACGCTTCGAATAAACCTGAACTCTGGCCAGTTCAGCAGGTAATGCACCGGTAACAGCGATTTTTCGATCACCATATAGACCAAGCCCATAACCATCGGGATGCAGTTCATCCAACTCCACCAGAAAGGGGTCTGAAGGAAATCTTTTTTTCACAATAACGCAAAATCCTGAATACCGAATTCACTCCTCATGAGCAAATACACCGGTCGACAGATACCTGTCTCCCCGATCACACACAATTGATACGATTATAGCATTTTCTACTTGCTGGCTAAGTTGCAACGCTCCTGCCACGGCCCCACCAGAAGAAACTCCACAGAAAACACCCTCTTTCGTTGCCAGATCCCTCATGGTGATCTCTGCCAGCTGTTGGGACATTTCAATAATCCCATCCACGCGCGAGGAATCGAATATTCCGGGTAGATATTCCTTCGACCAGCGTCGAATACCTGGAATTGCAGATCCCTCAACGGGTTGCAAGCCAATTATCTGAATGCCCGGGTTTTTCTCCTTTAAATATCGAGATACTCCCATAATCGTTCCAGTGGTACCCATTGAACTCACTACATGGGTCAATGTACCTTCAGTTTGTTCCCATAACTCCGGACCGGTTCCCGTGTAATGAGCCAATGGATTATCCTGATTGCCGAATTGATCAAGTACTCTGCCAATACCTTCGGCTTGCATCTTCTCCGCCAGATCCCTGGCGCCTTCCATGCCTTCCTCCCGGCTGACTGTAATCAATTCTGCACCGTAGGCAGACATGGCAGTTTTTCGTTCTTCGCTCATGTGTGCCGGCATAATCAAAATCAGACGATATCCCTTAATAGCAGCGACCATCGCAAGTGCGATTCCGGTATTACCACTAGTCGCTTCAATCAGGGTATCTCCGGGCTGAATCTCACCTTTGCGCTCTGCTTCACCTATCATGCTCAACGCCGGTCGATCTTTCACTGATCCGGCCGGATTATTACCCTCCAGCTTCAGCAATAATGTATTTGACGTATTGCCAGGAAGCCGTTGCATCTTGACAAGCGGTGTTTTACCTACACAGGATTCTATTGTTGGAAATTCCATAGATGCCAG
>CAZNFE010000225.1:1192-5600 GCA_964571945.1 uncultured Pseudomonadales bacterium | reverse complement strand
AAAATTTAACGTATCGTTATCGACAAACACAACAACATTAATGATGTCTGATTTTTGCAAATGTTTACTAAGATCCGTCTCCGTCCTGCCAGCGGCTTCATTTTCCGGAAAGGCCGTCTTGGCAGGACCGGAAATCCTGGCCGCCACCAGATAGGATTCTCCCGTTGCCGCGAATCCTTTTTGCAGGTCAGCAGGATCGCTTAAGAACTGAAATTGAGTTGCGTCCATCGGCATTGCATAGTTACTTGAGGAAATCAGCGGAGAGATCGTCGTGGTTGCACCCTCTATCTTATCCAGAATCCCGGCAGTCGCCACATTGACGGATTCGAGAGAGGCTGTGATCAATTCCTCCTGGGACAGATTTACCTTACCCAACCCGAGGATGCCCAGATGTCGAATCGTTCCGCCAGCCGCACCTGCACTCACCGTCAAGGCTGCCTGAGCATCTCCGAGTATGCTGTCTTTCCGCATCTTTATGCCCCATGCGGAAAACAACTTGTCCAGATCCGATGACCTGGAAACAGGTCCGTGTGGCATGGTCGGGTTAGCCTGAGGCTGATCCATCTCAGCCAGGGGATCGACAAAGACCATCAATCGGCCACCACCAAGCACGAATTGATCGATCGCCTTCAGCGTTGCATCCGTCAGTGATTTGGGATGTACCAGCATCAAGGTTGTAATGTCCGCTGGTATTTCGGTTGCAGCCACATCCACATCCCTGATTTCAAACAGCTGTTCAATTTGGGTGGCAACCATCCAGGGGGGTGTTGACTGGTATGTTCGCATGTCCATCCCGCCACGGATTTTCAAACTGGACATCAAACCGATTACCGGCTTTTGCGGTGAGGTCAGGCCATAGAGCAATTTACTAATATCATATTCGAGAAATCCTTCCTTATCCGGCTGAAAGAATGCAATCTTCGCCACGTCATCCAAAGCGTTAGTACCGGCAAGACCAAAATATAGGCTTTCACCCGTGTTGTTTATCGGGACACTCTGCAAGCCGAATTTTGAGGCCTGGTCTTCCTCTTCCGAAAACGGTTCGGGATCAACAAGATGTAACAATATCTTGCCATTCGAATTGACCTGGTATTCGTTTAGCAGATCCTGAACTCGCTTTGCATAGGTCCTAAGACCGGTTAGATCCTCACTGGCTTTTTCGGAGAAAAAGAAATACAGGTTAATTGGTTCGTCAATGGATTCAATTATTTTTTTGGTGCCATCCGACAGGGTATACAGTTTTTTCTCAGTTAAATCCAAACGCACACTGGAGAACATTAGATTGTTCAGCACGGTAAACACGAGAAACGCACACAGGAGAACTGCGAGGCCGGTACTTGAATTTATGATTCGATTCATCTGTGTACTCCTAGTCTGCCTGTTTCAGGCTAACGATGATGGTGGTGGCGGCAAGCCATGCAAATATGAAAGAGGCAAAGTACAATACATCTCTCAGACTGAGTACGCCTTTCGAAACCGAAGCAAAATGAGTTAAAAAGCTCAATGAGGCGATCGTATCCACAACAGCTATGGGTGCCCAGCCACGGAATACATTCAGCACCATCGGGAAGCCGCTGAGGATAAAAATAAAGCAGAATACGACACCCAGAATAAACGCAATTACCTGGCTTTTGCTCAAAGCTGACATACAGGAACCAATGGCCAGAAAGCCTCCTGCCAATAACCAACTACCGCAATAGCTCGCTATGATCACACCATTATCCGGTTCACCAAGATAATTCACTGTGATCCACATGGGAAATGTCAACACCAGTGCTATTGCCAGAAAAATCCAGGCAGCCAGGAATTTGCCAAGTACTGCGTCGAGCTTTGTGACCGGCAAAGTCATCAATAATTCTATGGAACCAGACTTCCGTTCTTCCGACCATAGCCGCATCGAGATTGCGGGTACCAGAAACAGATAGAGCCAGGGGTGGAAGCTGAAGAAGGGCAACAGATCTGCCTGATTGCGTGCATAGAAATTCCCCAGATAAAACGTAAAGACGCCCGACAACATTAGAAAAATGACGACAAACACATATGCCAGGGGGGTAGAGAAATAGCTACGCAATTCTCTTTTCAAAATGACTCGCATCATATCCATCACACATCCTCAGTAGTAATCGAACGGAATACCTCGTCCAGATGACCGCGCTCAACATGCAGACCGTTTATCGCGATATCTTCAGCATGAATCAGATCACTTACGGCTTTCACTACTGACTGGCCAGAGCTGGGAAAAATCGTCAACTGCCCGCCACCTGGATCCGTTTCAACCCTTTCAACTCCCGGAACGGAGAGAAATTTTGCTTCCAGATCCGCGGCAACGTCCGTTACAAGCGTCACCGCATGGTGATACTTCGATTTCGCTTCTAATTCCCCGGGGCTACAGTCGCTGACAATGCGCCCATTGTTGATGATCATCACCCTGGTACAAACAGCGGCCACTTCTTCAAGGATATGCGTAGAAATAATTACAATCTTGTCCTTTGACAATCCCCGAATCATTTCCCGTACATGATGTTTCTGATTAGGATCCAGGCCATCAGTCGGTTCATCAAGGATTAATACTCTGGGATCATGGAGCAGGGCTTGTGCTAACCCCACTCGCCTTTTGAATCCTTTTGACAAGGTTTCGATATGCTGATCTGCTACCGATTGAAGCGCCATATCTTCCATTACAGCATCTATCCTGCGCTGTTTTTCCTGATTCCGGAACCCGCGCACCTCAGCAATAAAGTTGAGGAAGTTTCGAGGTGTCATGTCTTCATAACAAGGCGCTCCCTCGGGCAGGTAACCGATACATTTCTGCGCTGCGAGCACATCAGTGTCCAGATCATGACCACACACGGATATGGTTCCTGTGTCTGAAGCCAAAAAACCGGTAACCATTTTCATGGTAGTTGATTTCCCGGCACCATTGGGGCCGAGGAATCCAAGTATTTCGCCTTCTGATACAGAAAAAGTCATGTTATCGACAGCTCGCAGGCCATCGAATTCCTTGGCAATATTCTTAACTTCAATCATTCCAATCTCACTAATTTATTTCATATTCAAAATGTTCACGAGTAACTAAATCCTGCACCCTCAATCCGGACAAGATTAAGCTCTATCAAAGGAAATGGCTTTGGGTTCCTCATCAATGACAAAAAAGCTGTCAATTATAATCACACAGTTGCACCAGACAACAGGAAAGCTCTGATTCCCCTTCATTGCTGCCGCATGCGAGGCATCATAATTTAGTCATTGATACAGACAACCAGATTTTGTTTGAGTTCCGCAATCGGCGCTTGCATGATCGCGGTTCGAAGGGGGCGTTCATCTGATCAAAGGGTGTGCGTTCAGGTCTGAATACTGCCCTTCACAGTCTCACCACAAAACTGTGAAAGGCAGATTCAGCAAGTTAGTAACCTGGCTCATAAATGGCGTAAGTTTCACCACGAATGTAAAAGGCTCTTCTTGTTTTTCGCCTTCTATATGTTGCAGGTTTCAGACACTCACGAAGAAATCTTCCGACACTCCTTCTTGATTTGGTACGACGATCAAGGCCGGAACGACGTTCTGCATAAACTACTTTACGCATGGGTTCGCTCCTCATGACTTTGACTTTCCCATCTTAACGGGAAATCCTGATACTGATATCTATCAATTTCTACTAAGAAGTACTGCTTATATACCGACAATTCATGGGCACTCTTAGGAAAATACCTGAATTAACCAGCCTAACATTTTGACTCTTAATGCAATTTTTTTTGATCGTATTTCAATCTGTTTTGACTCAGGCTCGTTTAATCCCGGGCCTGGATTTCTGAGCCTGATGTATCCATACGCAAAATCCCTGCGTATTGGATTCATTTTGATTATCATAGGAAGCTGTCCGGAATCAGATCTTATCGGGTAATCCTTGATATCATGACTAAACAAGAAGCTCTCTCGTTTCTGTTATCCTATATAGTAGTGGAGAAGAATTATCATTTTGAATTAAACCCCGTTTCGCTTTTTCAATTGATGACATTGGCAGATGAAGCAGAACAAACCATCAACCAGAGCGAGGATATTATTCCTCATGAATTGTTAGAAAACCTGGCTACCAGCTTCACAGCCAATGATCCACCCTGAGGAATTCCGCGTAACACGATAATGGAATCAACCTTCGTGCTTTCACTGATGAGACCGTGAAGTAAACAAACACGGACATCCCAAAATACTTGATTATGCTACCTAAACCCAAAGCTGTTATTTTCGATCTGGATGGAACACTCCTCGATACGGAACCTCTTTACACCCAGGCAACCCAGCAGGTTGTTGCACCTTTCGGCAAAACCTTCACGCTCTCGCTGAAGCGTAAAATTATGGGCGGTGATGCCAGAGTCAGTGCGGCTACAGTTATCGATGCACTGAATCTGCC
>CAZNFE010000225.1:0-1092 GCA_964571945.1 uncultured Pseudomonadales bacterium | reverse complement strand
AAAAGCCCGTACGTTTCGTCAGAAGATCTGGCTGATGCGGCACAGATTATTGCGGACTTTGACGAGGCGATTCAAGTATTCAGCCATTGGTGATTTCTGGTCCGCCGACGAATCATGCAAGTTCTTCCGCAACCTGACTGGCCCAGGCATAATCGGCTTTACCATTTGGCGCTCGTTGCACAATCGGTACAAACAATATCTTCTTTGGCAACTTATAGCCCGCGAGATGCCGACGTGTCAGTTCGATCAGATCGGATTCGGCAATATCTGCTCCTTCATTGAACGAGGCAACTGCAACCACTCTCTCGCCAAATCTCTCATCCGGCATGCCCACCACCAGGCAGTCAAAAATGGCCGGATTCCGTTTGATCGCCTCTTCCACTTCTTCCGGAAAAACTTTCTCTCCTGCTGTGTTTATGCACTTTGAACCACGTCCCAGCAGGGTGATGCTACCATCCGACTCGACAGTCGCATAATCTCCGGGAAAGCTGTAGCGGACTCCCCTGATCTCCCGAAAAGTCGCAGCGGACTTTTGCGGATCCTTGTAATAACCCAATGGTACATTGCCTGCTGTCCCGATCAACCCCATTTCGCCAGATCCCGGCTCGACTTCCTCGTCATCTTCAGAGAAGACTTTGACGCCTTCCCCGACAACAAATTTTGCGGTTTGACTCACCTCGCCTCTGGCTGCAACTGATGTCCCCATACTTCCTTCAGTCGATCCCATCGCATCGATCAGGGTCATATCCTGATGCTTCAGTAATCCTTCCTTTACTTCAGCCGACCACATCACGCCGGAAGACATGATGACTTTCAGGCTGCTGATGGTATGTGGTGAACCATCTGCTGCAGCCTTATCGAGTTCTGCCAGCAGCGGTCTGGCAAAGGCATCACCAACGATAACCAGAAACGACGCCTGGTTGCGAGCAACCTCCTGCCAGATCCGCTCCGGATCCAGACCCAGCTCAGGAATGGTGATAACCGCGCCACCCATCATATGAGGAATCAGCGACCCAACCCACATACCGGTACCATGCATCAAAGGGCAACCGGTCAAACTGATCACCTGGCTCACACACTCGTACTCGGCGG
>CAZNFE010000224.1:0-5614 GCA_964571945.1 uncultured Pseudomonadales bacterium | reverse complement strand
GGTTTTCCTGCCCTACTCTTTGCTGCGTGACGCGGAAGGCATGTGCATTCATATTAGCGGTCAGACCCACCTACCAGGCATCTGCAGGGACCTTGAGCTCTTCTACTGGATTGCCACCCAGGAGATGTTGTTCGATGATGGTGTGGACATCCCCGGTTTTCAATTCTTTGTACATTACATTTTCCGGGTAGATGAGGACACTGGGACCGAATTCACACACACCAAGGCAACTCGTGGTGTTGAGCTTAAACCTGCCCCACAGGTCGCGATCACCGATTTCCTGTCGGAATGCATCAGCAATTTCCTGACCACCACGGTCCGCGCAACAGCCTTTGGGATCATCCTTTGGCCGTGAGTGAGTACATACCAGGATGTGTTTTTCCGGTCTTGCCATAACGAATCTCCAAAAATTCAACTATTCAGTGGCAATTCAGTCCGTTCATATTCGATATATGACGATCCGAATTTTGCTCTCAATCGTAATTCAACGTCATTGAATAGGAAAATTGAAACAGCCAAAATATGAGTTCCGCTTGATCTGTGTCAACACTACGGCATAGCACCCATGGCTCTATCGGTTCCCGGGTCAGACCGCCTGCATTACTTCAATTTCCGGTGCACCGGCCATGCAGCCACCCATTTTTGCCCCCTGCGCCCGGAAATAATCCGTCTTGCCATGCGCATCCAGGGCTGCCTGATCAACATACTGCTCCAGGACGACATATGTTTGCGGGTCATTACCGGATATGTGCAATGCGTAAAAATTATTGCCCGGTTCGTTCTCCCGAACCATTGCCTGAAGTTCGGCAAATATCGCTTCGAACTCATCGTTCTTGCCTTCCTGTATTTTTAGTCTTGCAATAACACCTACAGCCATTGGTTACTCCTTTCTGATAATTTGAACTTGTCAAACAAGTTACTGAAATGCTGAAACATCTATTCTTAACTTTATGTACCTTACGGGTCAACTCACAAATTCCGGTTTGCATCTGGTTCGGGAATGGTTTTTACTGAACTTCCCTGAATAACCAAGGATTTACCATGGGTTGGTCCATCAATCGACCTACCGGATTAACCTGGCATCGACCAGATCTCTCCACAAAAGGCTATACACTACTCACGCCTCATGGTGACAGTCGCTGCTACCTGATCGATATGGCCGGGCAGATCGTACATATCTGGAATTTTACACACATTCGCCCCGGTTCCGGTCGTCTCCTGGACAACGGTAATCTGTTGATGACGGGTTCCGATGTAAACTTGCCGCCACCGCCTAAAGACGAACCAACCAAAGCACCCGTACCGTTTGAGCAGCACGTAACCAGATTGGGTGGTTATCACACCACCCTGGTTGAAGTTGATTGGGATGGCAATGTCGTCTGGGAATATGTAAATAAAAGGCAGCATCACGACTTTTATCGATTTGCCAACGGGAACACCATGGTTCCGGAGTGGGTGGAATTAACGCAAGCACTTCATAAGAAAGTCAGAGGGGGCTACCGCATGCCGCGCGAACGACTACCTCGATTACTCGGTGACGATCTTGTTGAAGTAGATCCGGATGGCAAGGAGGTCCGGCGGATCGAAACGTGGCAGCTGCTTGATCCGGTAAAAGATCCTATTCACCCCACAGCAAGGCGTTGGGAATGGACTCATCTCAATGGTTTCGATATCAATGCAGCAGGTGATATTGTCTTCTCCTGTCGAAATAATGACCGCGTTGCAGTGATCGATGCCCGGTCCGGCAAGATTCGGTACAAA
Source organism: uncultured Pseudomonadales bacterium (assembly GCA_964571945.1). Taxonomy (GTDB): domain Bacteria; phylum Pseudomonadota; class Gammaproteobacteria; order Pseudomonadales; family Azotimanducaceae; genus JASJXV01. The sequence goes on along the minus strand of CAZNFE010000224.1, from coordinate 3,853 downwards.
TTTACCAAAACACATGGGCAGCACAATCCAACCTGGCTTGATGACGGGCACATTCTGGTATATGACAACGGACATGCAGGGTCCCGAATTGTGGAAATTGATCCGGAAATGGATGATGTGGCCTGGAGTTATTACGGCAAACCTGCCCAGCAATTTTTTAGTGGCCACATCTCGGGAGTCGAAAAACTCCCGACGGGATCAGTGTTGGTCTGCGAAGGTACCAGCGGGCGTCTGTTTGAGGTGACCCGAGCTCATGAAGTTGTCTGGGAATGGATTAATCCTTTCGTTAACACCAACCGGCATGGTGAACCCAGCGTCAGTATCTATCGAGCTCACCGTTATCTGCCGGAGCACCCGGCACTCGTTAATCGAGACCTGTCCGCAGACAGATTCAGGAATATGAACCGATTGAACGGTTTATCCTCATAGCGGATTTCAATAAGTTGTGAGCCGCTCTGAGAGCCACTCCTCAAAGGCGCTTAGATCTTTCCAGGCGGTCGCACAACGAATTGATGCTCCTGCGTTATCGACCACTGTGTGCCCACGGTCATCAATTTTGATTTTGAGAGTTTCCATTTCCAGCAATTCCTCCGAAAGTGCCAGGTAGATGGCTACCGTATCGAACAGCACGGTACTCTGCAGTTCCGCATCGAGACCTTTATATAACTGCGCTCCAAAACCTCGCATCCACAGACGATGATTTTCAATAACGGCCTGGGTCAAGTGATCACTGGAATCACGGACTCTGCTAAAATTCTCATCTTTCAGTATCACCAGACCACAGGTGTCCAGTGGTGTAATCGTGATATCCCAGGGGGTCGAAAAAAGCTGCCGGGCCGCATTGGGAAACTGAGCGACATTATACTCGGCTGCAGGCCCGGCTGCGCCCATATAACCTTTTCGAATACTGCCGTGCATACCAACGAAACGGGAATTGTTAGTTATGGCCGGTTCGCGCTGGAGAGCGGCTGCAATATTCGGCACTGGCCCAATACTGATCAGGGTGACGGGTTCAGGTGATGCCATGATCGTATCCACCAGCCGACCAACACCATCCTTAAAAACCTTGCCCGGGAATCTATTCAGATCATATTCTTCAACCCATGCAGCATGGGGGTATGGCGTCGCCTGAAGCGGCACACCTATGCCGACAGGAATATCCGTCCGATTCGCAATCTCCAGGCAGCGTGCGACAATCTTTGCCGCATAGCTGGTATCACCGGTTGCCGTTACGATCAGTTTTACATCCAGTTCCGGACACTTCAACATCAGCGCCAGCGCCCAGATATCATCTACATCAACTCCGATATCGGTATCCAGTATCACGGGTGTTTTGTGCAACTCTTTGACTCCTGGAAGCAACCGGCAAGATATAGCATATAACCACACTGTTAGTATGGATTCAATCAGGCCCCGGTAGATTTAATTACCCTTTGTTTTTGTGTGGAAATGTAATGCAATTGTAAATAAAGGAAGTTTTTATTTGGCTCCGATACCACTTCATGATCTATAATGTGTGCTCTCCTCGAAGCGTAATGTAAAAGGCGCGCGAGTATCTACCCTGATCTCTTCAAGGAAAAAACCATGCTAATCGGCTACTCGAGATTCGTCGAAGACGACAAGACCCAACGCAAACAGTCCAACGCACTTAAAGCTGCAGGATGTAAAAAAATAATTAAAGCCAGCAAGTCAAACCAGGGCAAACTGGAAACGGCAACTCTCGATATCAAGAAAGGGGACACTCTCGTTGTCTGGCGTCTGGATTGCCTCACCGATACGCTCAAAGAACTCATTGGAATTCTGTCGGAAATCAATCAAAAAAAGGCTGGTTTCAAGAGCCTGAGTGAAGATTTCAGTGTGACCACACGCACTGCAGGAACAATGTTGAATACTCTCGGTACTATCAGTGATTTTCAATCCAGCTACATAAGACAGCGTACCATTGACGGGTTGAGAGCTGCAAAAGCCCAGGGCCGTGTAGGGGGGAGACCCAGAAAACTTGAACCAAAACAAATCAAGCAGGCCAGGTCCATGCTGAAAAAGGCAAGCATGACCAAATCCCGCGTCGCCGATCACTTCGGCGTCTGCCGGGCAACGCTGAATCAGGCTTTAAGCCGTTAGGATTTCCACGGAATTCCAGGGATTCCGCATTGACAGCAGCACTTTCTGCATTTCGTATATGCGACTTCACCGGCCAACTCGCAGGCGCTGGTGCTACCAAGTGGCTGGCTTCCTTTGGTGCAGAAGTGATTCGCATCGAAGATCCGGTTCGTGAGGGACGCTGGGACATACTCAGGGGAACCCCCCCATTCGTTGATGATCGACGCGGTGTCGATTTCGGCGGCGGATTTAACAATCACAATACCGATAAATTGGGTATCTCGCTGAACCTGCGCACGGCAAAAGGGAAACAACTGCTGACTGAGATCATCAAACTTTCTGATGTGGTCACCGAGAATTTTGCCAAGGGTGTGCTCGAACATTGGGGGTTTGACTACCCGCATTTGAAACAGATTAAACCGGATATCATCTATGTTTCAAACTGCGGCTTCGGTCACGTCGGACCCTACAGTAATTTCCGTACCTGGGGACCGGTTGTGCAGGCCATATCAGGGCTGACTTTCACTTCTGCTTTAGCGGACCAGGAACCAGCCGGATGGGGCTATTCCTACATGGATCACACCGGTGCATACTATATGGTGATGGCGATTCTCATGGCGCTAATCCACCGGAAAAGAACCGGGCAAGGCCAATGGGTAGATCTGGCTACAACGGAAACCGCCTTATCTCTGCACGGTCCAGCTCTGTTGGACTGGACAGTAAACGGTCGTCCGACCCGGCAGGAGAGACAAGCCAGCAGTAATCGAAATCAATGGCCTGTCATGGTTCCCCACGGCATTTATCCCTGTCAGGGTGAAGACGAATGGGTCGCCATCGCGTGTCGTAATGAGACTGACTGGCAGGTGTTCACTGAACTCATCAACGAAGCATGGACTCACGAAGAATCATTCAATGCACTCGCTGCCCGCATCGAAAATCAGGATGCACTGGACGAGCACGTTGGTACCTGGACTGTCGAACGCAATAAATTTGAAATTGCCGATGAGCTGAATACGCGAGGGGTCCCGGCTGCTGCTGTACAGAAACCCAGGGAACGCATCGATCAGGATTCAAGTACGACTGATTTCGGATTGTGGCCCACTGTACAGCAGACAAAAATGGGATCAGTCCGTGTTGATGGTCAACCCGTGCACTTTTCGAAAACCGACTGGAACATTTCCCACGGTGCACCATGCCTGGGAGAGCACAACGAACACGTCCTGACCAGTCTGCTTGGACTTTCGTCAGCGGAGGTAGAGCATTTGAGAGAGGAAGGTGTGTTGTGACTGCACTGGCCGGATATCGCGTGCTTGAATTGTCCAACGAGCGAATATCTTTTGCCGGGAAATTGCTGGCAGATATGGGCGCCGACGTCATCCTGATCGAGCCGCCCGGTGGTGACCCGGCGCGGCAATACCCACCGTATCTTGACGATGAACCGGGGCAGGACCGCAGCTTATACTGGTGGCACTACCATACCAGCAAGCGCGGTATTGTCCTGGATCTTGACGATACAACGGATCGCGAATCCTTCCGACAACTTGTGCGAACTACAGATATCCTGATTGAATCAGAACCCCGTACCCGTCTTGGCAATCTTGGCATTGATTATAACGATCTGACAAGTGTGAGACCGGATCTGGTACACGTCTCCGTGACACCATTTGGTCGCAATGATCCCAAGAGCGATACACCGGTCACTGATCTAACGATTCTCGCCGGTGGCGGTCCGCCATGGAGTTGTGGATATGAT
>CAZNFE010000223.1:0-5615 GCA_964571945.1 uncultured Pseudomonadales bacterium | reverse complement strand
CGGTGCTTCATTGCCTATTGCATTGCGCTTGATAGGTACCTGGTGGGCATCCAGGGCGGTTAATGAAGCCGGTTCAAAATAGATTACATTTTTTAGCCAACTAGATAGCTGCCAGACGAGTAAGAAACCAGAAGCACGACATCACACCAATGCTGTAATCGGCAAATATTGTAAGGTTTCTCTGCCAGGTTTCATCTATCAATCTAGCGACATAGTTGAGTATCAGGATGACGGCAGCAATAAAGACTACCTGCCCTATTTCAACGCCCAGATTGAACGTCAGCAGGGCCAGTAATTTATCTTTGTAAGGCAAGCCGATCGCACCCAGCGCTGCAGCGAAGCCAAAACCATGCAACAGACCGAACGTAAAAGAGACCGCAACCGGAAATCTGTATGCCAGAGAAGTCCGGTTACCCACGGCGATCTCTCTTGCCACAAACACGATGCTCAATGCGATCACAGCTTCTACCGGTGCCGGGTTTACGGTTACCAGGCCCAGTGCAGCAGAGATCAGCGTGATCGAGTGCGCAATGGTAAAACCTGTGATCGTTACCATCACGCGCCTGAAGGTACCAGCGATCAGCAACAGGCAAATCACAAACAGCAGGTGATCGATACCGAGCCAGATATGCTTCACACCTAATTCCAGGTACGTCACAAATACCTCAAAAGCATTTGGTTCACGTTTGATCGTTATACTTGTGGATGACGGTGTAAGCAGGGCACTTTGAACCTGTCCATCAAGATTTGTGTATTTGAACAGCGAATCGGTAAGTAGCCGTTCCAACCCCTGTAGTTCGACTTGCTGATCCTCAAGGGGAGTTGAACATTGCAGCTTGAATCGTTCAGTGTAACTGGCGTCCAGGAGCTGTGTGTGGGGCAATCCTTCTACCTTGCAAAGCTGCGGCCAATGTACTGCGATGGGTAGGCCGGTCCCTGCTCGGGCTGGTACTTTCCAGAACACCTGGTATGTATTACTGCCGATAGCATGGATATCCAGATAAGCCGGTCTGACTTCATGTGCCATGCTCAGGCTGGCCAGGGTGAGCAGGATGAGACCAGAAAAACCTGTGGCAATCAGCCGCATGTCGGAACGCAGGGATTTCATTTACCCGGCCCTTGCTCGGGAGAGTCACTTTCAATAACAACCTGATACTTCGACAGAAGCGAAGCGTAATTTTTTTCCAGAAAAGCCTGTTTTCGAGTACGTTGCCATTCGCTTAGCACCCGGCCTCTGACTTCTTCGAGAGAGGGGTTCCGGGCGGGTATAGCGACCTTTACCAGGACCAGGTGATTACCATATCCGGATGCCACAGGCCCCTGCCAGCTGCCGACCGGTAATTGCATCAACTGTTTTGCAAAGCCGGAGCCGAATCTTGAATCAATAACCCGCTCATCTGCCACTGAGTTGTTAAAGTCCAGCATTAAAGAGTCACTCAACCCCGGTATATCCCGCGCAGCAATCGACTTGTTATTCAGCTGCGCTTTGAGAGATTGAATATAGGATACAGTGTTTTGAGGTTTGCCAGGGTCGAGGTAAATCTGCTCAAATGCCAGCTTCGCAGCTATTCTGAACATCTCGGAATGAGCATTCAGAAAGGCAGCGAGTTCCTCGTCGCCAGGTTCTGAATTGTCGCTAAGATCTTCCACCATAAACTCATACTTCTGTCGCAGCCTGCGGCGAATAATGGTGTCTTCCTGATCCAGATGCAGGACGATTGCTTCCCTGTAGTACACCTCCTCGCGAATCCGCTCATCAATCAGGTGTTTCAACTCTTCCGGGGATGGGGGCCGGTGCCAGGTTTTTTCGAAGCCAGCCGCCAGATGACGAATATTCCCGTTACTGACGAGCAGTATTTTTTCAGATGCATCCGGATTTGAAGTAATCGAGTCATAGCCAAAGATTAGTAGAGCCAGAAGCAAAAAAAGAACCATTGGTTCTTTCAGGAAGACTGATTTAATCATAGTGGTTTCCAAGCCCTTGACGAAGAAATTCTGCTCACTCAATTGCTAATGAAATGAATAGGGAGTGATCCAGAGACTTCCAATCCGGGAATCCTAAGAGATACGAAGAATGAAAAATATCAGCATTGGTCGATGATCTCCAGCGTTCACCGACTAATGCCGAAATCCAGTATATGAGATTACACTCTTTCGATGATCGTTCCAGTACCTAAACCGCCACCACAACACATTGAAATAAGGCCGTAGCGGCCACCTGTCCGTTCCAGTTCATGTAATGCCGTCGTGATCAACCTTGCGCCGGTGCTTCCGGTAGGATGACCCAGGGCAATAGCACCACCGTTCGGATTAACTTTATCGGGATTGATACCAAGCTCTTTCTGCCAGGCCAGCACAACAGCAGCGAATGCCTCGTTGACCTCAAATACATCAATATCATCGCTGCTCAAACCGGCTTCATTCAGCACCTTTCTGGTTGCGGGTATCGGTCCCTTGAGCATGCTCACGGGGTCAACCCCAACCAGGGTTGTGGCGACGATTCGGGCCCTTTTTGTCAGGCCATATTCGGCAATGGCATGTTCGGATGCCAGGATAACTGCTGCTGCACCATCGGATACTTGCGAGCTGGTCCCTGCGGTATGTATTTCCTGCCCCGGAACGGCATTAAGTGACTGCAATGCTGCCAGCGTTGTGGGTCTGATTCCTTCGTCCCGAGAGATGAGCTGGGTCTTGCCGGTAGGGTTCCCCTGGTCATCCAGCACGGGCGCTTCAATCGGGACAATCTCGCGGTCAAATCGGCCTTCATCCCAGGCCTGCTTTGCACGCGTCTGGCTCAGCAACCCGAATGCGTCCGTATCCGCTCGGGTAATCTGATACTCTTCTGCAACCATGGCCGCTCCCTGAAATTGACTCGTGGGTTGATAGTGGTCCATATAGCTCTGTCCCATGGGAACGCCATCCTTCATATTTGCACCCAGTGGTACGCGGCTCATCATCTCCACGCCGCAGCCCATGACAATGTCTTCCATACCGCTACTGATCATTGCCATACCCACCGATGTAGCCTGCTGGCTGGAACCGCACTGTGAGTCTACAGTAGTTGCCGCAATCTCCATCGGTAGGCCCTGGGATAACCAGGCAATTCTTGCAATATTGAACGACTGTTCACCTACCTGCGATACGCAGCCACCGATTATCTGGCCTATTTTTTCAGGGGCTACAGCGCCTCGTTCCAATGCCGCTACCTGGACGGCACCCAATAAATCCGCGGGCATCAATCCGGCTAATCCCTTGCCTCGCTTGCCAATTGGACTTCGAACGGCTGCTACTATATAGACATCTCTCATATCTGACTCCTTTCATTGACGACCCTGGGAATGCTACCGCTGGAAGTCAGCGGTAGCAAAATAATTTGCATTTATTTCAGTTGCCCATCTGTGTCATTCCAGCACTACTTCTTTGGCTGGTTCATGTCCGGTATTCTTTGTTATAGTCGGTTGATATGCGGCAACATCTTCTGTGACGACGTACAGCGATGATAAGCAGTGCTGGTTGATGACTGGCCTCAATGAGACCTCTGAATGGCCAAGGGAGAAGATCATGTTCCAACAGGTGACCGATTTAAAAGAGGAAGGTGAAGACCTGCGCCGGTATTTAAAGACACTGGATAGTGCGAGCTGGTCGCGCAGGACGCCATTCAATAACTGGAGTGTAAATCAGGTTGTACAACATCTGCATGGTACTGATCGGGCGGCGGTAAGATCGATAAAAGATCCCGAGGGATTTCGTCAGAATCTGAGTGAACAAGGAATGTTAACGAATGTCTCATCCGCCGCAGACGAGCAGCGGCCGGAAGGACGTGAGCTGTTCGAACAGTGGTGGTCCTATTTCGAGGAATTGTGTGCGTTACTGGAAGATACCGATCCGTCACAGCGCGTACCCTGGTTCGGTCCGGATATGGGGGTACGCATGTTCGCCACAGCAAGACAAATGGAAACCTGGTCCCATGCCCAGGATATCTATGACCTGTTCCAATTCAAACGGACCAATACGGATCGCATCAAGAATGTTGCTGTCATCGGTGTGCGAACATTTGGCTGGACCTTTGCCAACCGGCAGATGGCGGTTCCAAAAGATATCCCGTTTGTCAAATTAGAGGCACCCTCGGGCGATCTTTGGGAGTGGAACGAGCCGAATGACAACAATTATGTAGAGGGGAAAGCGGTTGAATTCTGCCACGTGGTAACGCAGGGCAGAAATATCGCTGATGTTCATCTCACCGTGGTTGGCAGAACAGCCGAGCTCTGGATGTCAATTGCACAGTGCTTTGCCGGGGGACCCAAGGATCCTCCCGCTGTTGGTACACGGCAGTGCCCGGATTATCTTTGATTGCACCAGTTTGTTGGTGCCCGGATAGTCCGAATTTCCCGAGTTATTTCCGAAACAGCGCGTCGTTGTCCTGCCAGGGAGAAATCTGGTCCGCATATACACCTGGTCCTTTACGGAAGTGCGCGGCTTCTTCAAGCGTCTCCACAAAAGGCATATTCACGGGATAGAGCTGGTCGCCACGAGGTCTGGGTCCGGCCTTGGACACATGTCCCCACAATGGATGACCCACGACTTCTTCAGCAATGGCGACTGCTTCAATCAGCTTGTCCAGTTTGTATCCCGTTTCGATGCCCATTTCATGACACATGTCAACCAAGTCTTCCGTTGGAACATGGCCAGCCGCTCGACCATTGCCGCAGTAAGGGCAGCCTCCCAGCCCACCAAGACTGGTGTCAAATTCTCTGGCACCGAGCATCAACGCTTCGTAATAGCTGGCAATAGTCGCACCTCTGCTGTTGTGAAAATGGCAGTGAAAATCAGTGATTTCCGGCCATTTGTCCTTGATAGCAGTGATGGTCTCTCGAACTGCGAGCGGGGCGTTCCAACCCATTGCATCGAGAAAGGCAACCTTTTTTACCTTCATGCCAGCATGGTGCCATTTATCAACCATCAGGGTGAGCAGATCCATGCGTTGCTCAAGGGTGAAGTAGCCTTCGAAATTAGAACCGAACGGATTGCCGATACCCACATTGCCATGTTCAGCCCCGGCCTTTGAGGCACGCTCGATGGTATCGTCTATAGAAGCTATCTGTTGAGCCTGAGTGCGATTGTAATTTCGTCTTGCAAATGAATCGCACAATTCGACGATGGTAGCGAAGCTGGTCCTGCGAACGTTTATCTTGGGATACCATTTGTCGGCACGTTCAAATCCTTTCAAATTGAATATGGCGGCGGTATAGGTAATTCCCGGTTTGGGTACAAATTTCTCCGCTATCTCGTCGATGCAGGCCATTTGCGGTGTCCATTTGGGGTGTGCAAACGAGCCGATGGAAATCACCTTCGCACCCGTCTCCCCCAGGGCATCCAGCAGTCTCAGTTTCTCCGAGACGGGGATATCCGCTGATTCGATTTGCAGTCCTTCTCGCATGGTGTCATCGGTAATGGTTACAGACTTCGGTAATTCAACGCTCATGATGTATGCATCCTTCAGGGTTAAGAAAGTCCTGATATTGTAAGTTAAATCTGGGTAAGGACAAGTTACACTATTAGAGCCTTCAGCGAAATGGAGCCTTCAGCGAAATGAAACCTTCAGCGAAATGGAACGG
>CAZNFE010000222.1:0-5624 GCA_964571945.1 uncultured Pseudomonadales bacterium | reverse complement strand
CATCGAAGCAGGAGGCGTTTCAGGCACGGTTGAAGAGATATCCGTATTCTCCACTATCATGAATACGCCGGATAACAAGACCATCATAGTGCCAAATTCAGGTATCATGGGCGGTAATATCGTGAATTACTCATCGAAACCCACCCGCCGAGTAGATCTGGTCATCGGTGTCTCTTATGATGCCGATATCCGGGTAGTTAAAGAAGAACTGCTCACCTTGATAAGCCAGGACGACAGAATTCTGAGCGAACCGGAGCCGACCGTTGCTGTACTGGCCCTGGCCGATTCATCGGTGAATGTCGCAGTGCGTCCCTGGGTCAACGGCTCCGACTACTGGGGAGTTTTTTTCGACCTGCAGGAAAGGGTTAAGATTCGTTTCGATGAAGCCGGCATAGGTATTCCCTACCCACAAATGGATGTCCATGTCCAGCAACAGTAGGTGAATAACCAAAGGTGGTTGCGTTTTCCAACCAATCAAGGAATGTAACATGCCCAGCGAGCATGCACTTCGGTGCGGAAACAATCCTCACCAAAAAAGAGCAGGTTTTACTGCGCCGCCCGGCGTATCGTATGTCCTGAACGGGGAACCTTCGTACATCAACCGATCGAAATACCTCCGGTAAGGCTGGAGGATTGTTATTAATCAACACTGGAAGACCAAATGAGCTGGCAAAAAGATGTGGATGAACTGGAACGTCAGAAGCAGATGGCGTACAAAATGGGCGGTGAAGACAGCATTGCTTTCCATCATGGCCGGGGCAAGCTTACAGTCAGAGAACGCATCGATGGACTGCAGGATCCGGGTTCATTTCAGGAAATTGGAACACTTGCGGGCACACCGACCTATGCAGATGGGAAACTGACTAACTTGTTACCGGCCAATTCAGTGATCGGCACCTTGAAGATCGATGGCCGAAAGGTCATGGTGAACGGCGGTGATTTTACGATACGGGGTGGCTCCGCTGATGGAAATATTGGTAACAAGTCAGTAGTGGCGGAAGGCATAGCCCTGGATTATCAAATCCCTTATGTGCGCCTTTTGGATGCGACCGGTGGCAGCGTGAAAACCGTTGAAAAAATCGGGCATACGTATTTGCCACAAAATGTTACCGGTGATGTCACTACGCAGCTATTGCAGACCGTACCGGTGGTGTCGGCTGTGATGGGCTCTGTTGCCGGACTGCCCGCTGTACAAGCCTGCCTTTGCCACTTCAATTTAATGGTCAGGAATACAAGTCAGGTTTTCGTGGCAGGTCCACCAGTTGTGAAGGCTGCCCATGGGGTCGATATTTCCAAGGAAGCCCTTGGCGATGAGAAAGTGCAGCTTGCCAGCGGCACGATCAATAACCTCGCTGAGGATGAGACACATGCCTTTCAACTGATCAGGGATTTTCTCAGCTACTTGCCTTCCAATGTGTATCGGATGCCGCCTCGAAGCACGCCGGATGATAGTCCTCAGAGGCGAGAAGAGGAGTTGCTCAGTATCATTCCCGAGAACAAGAGAAAGATATACAGTGCGCTGAGATTGCTGGAGTTGGTGATGGATAAAGGTTCTATATTTGAGATTTCCCCCAGGTATGGCCGCTCCCGCATTACTGCACTGGCAAGAATAAATGGTTACCCGGTGGGGGTAATGATCAACAATCCGAAATTTCTGGGCGGCTCCATGGATTCCGCTGCAGGTGACAAGGTGATCCGGTTTATTGAGCTCTGTGATACGTTTCATTTACCGGTGGTCTATTTTGCCGATGAACCCGGCTTTATGGTGGGGTTGGCTGCGGAAAAACAGGGGATCGTCAGGGCTGGAGCCCGCGTGGTGTCAGTGATTAGTGGCAGCCGTGTGCCCATGATCACTTTTATCACCCGACAGTTATTCGGAGTCGCTGGTGGCCTGCATCGCAGAGCAAAAGGAATGTTCAGAAGATATTCATGGCCCTCTGGCAGTTGGGGTTCCATGCATGTTGAAGGCGGTACCATGGCAGCCTATCGTCGAGTCATAGAGGAATCGGATGACCCGGTTGCCAAAAAGGCTGAAATTGAAGAACAGCTACACCAATTTGATTCACCATTCAGGACGGCCTATACCTTCGGTGTGGAAGATATCATCGATCCACGCGATACGCGTCCCTTGCTGGCAGATTTTGTGGAAGATGCCCAACCCATTTTGAAAGCTCAACTGGGCATGAGTGCTGGATTAAGCTATCGTCCGTGATGGAAATCGGCTGCTCCAGATTATGCAGTCAGCCCGCCTGGCTGGTTTTGGTTTCGCGATGGTGTGGTTGAAAACCTCTATCAGTCAGCAGAGTTCTTCTGCAGAGACCCCCAGAGTATAAACAGTCTTGAAAAAAATGACTTCAGTCCCCATTTAGTAGTCCGTTAACCCGATTTTGATAAGTACTGGTCCAGACACGAATTTAATTGATAGAGGAAAGGTGAGTTATGGCTGTGAAGGCAAAAAAAGAAACGCTGGGGTTTCAATCAGAAGCGAAGCAACTGCTACATCTGATGATCCACTCTTTATACAGCAATAAGGAAATATTTCTCAGGGAGTTAATATCAAACGCGTCGGATGCTGCCGATAAACTGAGATTTGCATCCCTGACCAATGCCGCATTGATGGAATCTGATCCGGAACTGAATATACGCATAGATTTTGACAAGGAAGGACGAACGGTAACGGTGACCGACAATGGCATTGGCATGACGCGGGACGAGGTGATCGAGCATCTGGGTACTATTGCCAAATCAGGAACTTCGGAGTTTCTGGATTCACTCACTGGAGATCAACAAAAGGATGCGAAGTTAATCGGTCAGTTTGGTGTTGGATTTTATTCATCCTTTATCGTTGCAGATAAGGTGACGGTAGAGAGTCGCAAAGCAGGCACCGCCAAGGATGAGGGTGTTCGCTGGACTTCATCGGGAGAAGCCGAATTTGAAGTGGCAACCATTCAGCGTGCAGCACACGGCACAAGCGTTACCTTGCATCTGAAAAAAGAGGAGGCCGAATTTGCAGATAGCTGGCGCTTGCAGAGCATCATCAAGAAATATGCAGATCACATTTCAATTCCGGTCATTATGAAGCAGGACCCGCCGCCTGCAGATGAGGATAAAGATGATGCAGATGATGATGCAGATAAAGTCGCTAAAGAACCGGTAGATCAGGTTATCAATACCGCCAAAGCTCTCTGGACCAGGCCACGTAAAGACATCAAGGATGATGAGTACAAGGAATTTTACAAGCATGTTTCCCATGATTTTCAGGATCCAATGCTCTGGAGCCACAATAAGGTAGAAGGAAAGCTCGATTACACCAGTTTGCTGTATGTCCCCGCAAAAGCACCCTTTGACCTGTATCAGCGAGAGGCACCCAGAGGGCTGAAATTATATGTACAGCGAATCTTCATCATGGATGATGCGGAACAGTTTTTGCCGCTTTATCTCCGATTTGTGAAGGGTGTTGTGGATTCAAATGACTTGTCGCTCAATGTCTCAAGAGAGCTGTTACAGAAGGATCCGGCAATCGAGTCAATTCGGGGTGCACTCACCAAACGTGTGCTGGATATGCTCGATAAAATGGCTGGAAAAGAACCGGATAAATATTCGGAATTCTGGAAGGAATTCGGTCAGGTGCTGAAAGAAGGACCCGCTGAGGACTTTGGCAATAAGGAGAAAATTTCGAAGTTGCTCCGATTTGCATCCACCACCACGAGTGGAACGGAACAGTCGCAATCATTGGAAGCCTATGTGTCCAACATGAAACCAGGTCAGGAAAAAATCTACTATGTTGCTGCTGAGACTTACCAGACGGCTAAAAACAGCCCGCATCTGGAAGTGTTTCGGAACAAGGATATCGAGGTGCTGTTGCTCCACGATCGCATTGACGAATGGCTAATGAGTCACTTAATGGAATTTGATGGAAAACAATTTCAAGATGTCGCAAAAGGAACTCTCGACCTGGGTGAACTGGAAGACACTGAAGACGAGCAGGATCAGAAAAAAATCGAACAGGAATTCAAGGGATTGATTGACAGAATCAAGGAAGTCATGGGTGAAGCTGTCGAAGATGTGAGAATGACGCATCGTTTGACAGATTCACCTGCATGTCTGGTGGTTGGTGAAGCCGATATGGGAATGCAGATGCGACGAATTCTGGAGGCTGCAGGCCAGGCCATGCCTGAGAACAAAAGAATCTTTGAGATAAACCCGAAACATCCACTGGTAGAGAAGCTGAATGACGAGTCTGATATGGATCGTTTTGGTGATCTGACCAGGATTCTTTATGATCAGGCAGATTTGGCCGAAGGCGGGCAGTTGGATGATCCCGCGGGTTATGTGCGGCGCATGAATAAGTTGATTCTGGAGTTATCGGCTTGATTTAGTCAGTGCAATTGATGGCCTGCTTGAAATTCAGGCAGGCTGCGCCTGGTATGCGTCTACACCTCGTTGTTGAGACTGAGTTTCTCGCAGATTGCTGATGACAGATTCAAGCGCCCGGGAAAACATTAAACCATCACTGATAACGCGAACCGTTGCTTGCTTAAATTCCAATGCCAGCCCCTGACGATTCTTCTCCAGTACCTTTACTCCCTGCCTGTTGACGAATATATATTTGTCAATAGCATTAATTCGGGCAGCCAGTTTACACCGCACGAACTGATCACCTTCGATTGTAAATTCTAACCAGGTACCCACTGCCAGGTGATCGGTCTGGAGCAAATATTCATCACCTTCCTCAAGAATTTCCGGTTCATCCGAGTCAGGAGCGGTAGTGTCGGACGCGGTACCCTCTTCTTTATCCACACCCTCGAAGACAATATCTTCAGATTCGAGCATCTCATCCAGTTCCAGATCTCTCTCCATATCATCAAATGAAGCTAGTTGAACCTGTTGCAGTGTCTCAAGGGTTGCATCAATTTTCTCATTCTCAACCGAGGCAATACGAAGCGCGCGCCTGAGATTGTTGATCAAGCGTGGATTTATTGTCTCCAGTCGTTCTCTGTCATTTTGTTGTTCATGGGGTTGCACGCTCCATAATAAAACATCGACCGTATTGATAGCCTGGGTCCAGGCTTTGCTGCCGGGGCCTTCCTTCAGTACCAGCAATACCAGAAATTTGTGAAAGCTGCCGCTCAGCAGTTCAGCCACAAACGGATGTAATGTACGACCGAGAATCCGCTCTTCAATGCGCTGGCTCACTAGTTTCTTTGCAAATTCCTCCCTGGATTTACCCTCCCGGGCATGCTTGACCCGTTGTTCCAGTCGCCGGTTTCTGGCGGTTTCCTTTGCACGGTATTTTTTAAACTCCTCCAAAAGCTTCTCGAAGAATTCAATATCGCCCTGGTAATCCTGCAATATTTTTTGCACCAGACCGGAAATCTCTTTATAAAGGCTATCTCCCGCCAGGTTATCTACTTCGCTCCAGCCGATTCCAGCGGCTGCAAATTCATTCAGAAGGGCGCGTGCCGGGTGGTCTTCCTGATTGAAGAAGTTGTTATCGGACAACGCAACCTGCATGATAGTAATCTGGGTGCGGCCAATCAGTTCCTTAATCGGGATAGGCAGGGCGTTATCGTTCCAGATCGCTTCATAGAGCATTGTCACCAAATGGATTACATCATGGGACT
>CAZNFE010000221.1:0-5630 GCA_964571945.1 uncultured Pseudomonadales bacterium | reverse complement strand
GCGCCGGCGTACTCCGCCACGAGAGCCGCCCAGCCAGATCGTGTTTGTCTCGCGCCGGCGTGCCGCCCATATCCAGACGGGCAGAGTCAAAAACCCGGTTGCGCATGACTCTTCGAATCCCTGGAATCAGTGGATTGGACTCCCTGCGAACGAATTCAGTTCGCTCCTGCACCTGATACACCAGATTAAAATACAGCAAGATCAGCAGGGCACCGAACAATGCTGCAAATCCGCTGTAGGCTTCTCTTTCTCGCGCCAGCCAGCGAATTAGCAATGGTGGAAGTACGGCTGCAATCATAGTGCCCATCACCACAAAGCCCTCACGATAACCAAACAGCAGGCTGCGTTCGTGATAATCCAGGGTCAGCTCCGGCCCTAGTGCTGAGTGCGGGATGATATAGACGGTGTGAAAAACATAATAGAGCGTGTAAGTGGCAGCAAACCAGGCAGCCGCGTGGAGTGTTGAGATATTTGCTGGTGGTGAAAACATCAGGTAGAAAGCCAACGCAGCAAGCGGTACGCCTAGTGCGATCCAGGGTCTGCGCCTGCCCCAGCGGCTATGGGTGCGATCACTCAACCAGCCCATTACAGGATCAGTAACTGCATCCAGCGCTCGCGCCACCGCCTTGACCAGGGCAATGAATCCAAGCGGCACAAGAATTACGTCTGAATAGAAAATGGTGAGGTGAATACCGATAGGTATTGCCATGGCAGCACCGGCAAAACTGGGGGCGCCATAAGATAATTTCACCCGTAAGGGTAATTTTCCAGGCTCGGAAATACCAGACCTGGATGACGTAGACCGGGTGCTCAATAAAATTTCCTGTCAGGGCTGGGTTCCGATGACGCGGATTAAATCGAAACCCATTGGCATTCTTATCAGCAGAGATACTCCACTATTTTGACCCAGGTAGCAAATCCACGCGTTTTTAAAAATCCATCGTAAAAGTCAGACCGACTCGCAAGGGCTCACCCAATTGGGTATAACTTTCCGGGATATAACCTTTCGCCGGATCATTGCCAAAGAAAAACCCCCTGACCGCATAATCCTGGTCGGTAAGATTACGGCCCCACAAAGCAACCCGCCAGGAATCGGTTGCATAGTTGATACTGGCATGCAGCAATTCGTACGCATCCGATTTTTCGTTATGACTGTCCGAGAAAAAAAACGCATCTTTCGCTTCCAGTTCCACGCGCATTGATAATCGGTCACTGATTTGCCAGTCACCACCAAGGTATAATTGATATCCCGGTGCATGGGCCTGTTCCCGCCCGTCCAGGTCATCTCCTGCCGAATTGGTAAATTTCTGGTACTCGGACCGCAGGATGCCCAGTGAACCAAAGAGCGCCAGTTCATCACTCGCAGCCCAGTTCAACTCGATCTCCAGACCATAGTTCTTACCCTCGGCGGCGTTTCCCACAAAGTCGATAAATTCTGAACTTCCATCATCCCTGACCCTGACTACCGAACTGGAAATCTGTACGTCATTTCGTGCCATGTAGAACAACGCCACCTGTGAATTGAGTGAATTATCCAGCCAGCTTCTTTTTGAACCCAGTTCATAATTCCATAAGGACTCCGGATCATATTCTCTTAAATCTGCATCGAGTGAACCATCCGTATTGAATCCTCCCGCTTTGTACCCTCGAGAAATGCTGAAATAGTAGTGACCACCATTTGCCCCACGGTAGTCGAGCACGATCCTGCCTCCAAACAGATCCTCTTCAGGCGAAAAGCCGACCCCTTCGGAATCAGCATAATCGGCAACAAATCGTTCGTATCGAAGCCCGGTTGTAATAGACCAGTTGTCCGACAGACTTGAATCCGTCTGGCCATAGACGGCATAGCGATCAGTTTCATAACTGCTGAGAAAATCACTACTTAAAAAGGTATAGATTCTTCTCAGATCCACCTGCTGATGCAGGCTATAAATCCCGAAAACCCAGTCAGTGCTGGCTCCGAAAATCGGCGTTTGTTCATTGGATATAAACCGTACTTCAGCATTCGTCGTACTGCGATCTCGCAGGTAATTGTCGGTGGACGAGTACCCCCAGGGATGATAGCCAACGTAGGTCCAGTCTTCATCATAGCCATACACGCTGTCCGAATCAGCCCACCCTAAATTTGCTTCCATATACCAGGAATCAAATCCGCTCCAGGTCAACTTACCTCCAACCACCTTGCTTTTCTGGGCATCCTTGCCTGGTTCATCAGAATCCGTGTCTCGGCCATTATCCAGTGCAAACAAATCATAGCCATTGTCGATGTCGATGAGTGATGCGTGCAGATCCAACTGGACCGCATCAGAAACAGACCAGTGTATTTTTCCTCTGAGCGTCACCTCATCCCTCTCGTTGGTCGGTTTGCCCAGATAATCGTTATGGTTAAAACCATCGCTGAGAGATTTTTGCCCCACAAGACGATACAACAAATCATCAGTACCCAATGGTCCGGACAGCACAACCCCGGCACTGCGGCTGTTGAAATTAGCAGCGTCCAGTTGCAACCGGTACTCAGACTCCCCGGAAGGCTCATTGGTTTTCACATTTATCAGACCGGCCAGTGCATTAGCCCCATAGAGCGTGCCTTGCGGGCCTTTTAGAATTTCGACTTGCTGAACATCGAATAAGGTAGCAGCAGTGCCCGCTCCGCTAAAATCCACACCATCGATAATCAGCCCAACTGACGAATTCAGTGGCTCGGCAAATTGTCCTCGTTCGCCAATCCCTCTGACTTGAAAAAAACGTGCGCGTGAACCACCCGATGAGAAATTGACATTGGACGCCATATTTAAAACTTCTTCGAGATGCTTGGCATTTCGACCAAGGATATGATCGGCACTGACCACCGTAACGCTCGAAGATAAATCATTCAGGGCTGATCTTCTGTAGTCAGCCGTCACGACTATCTCTTCCATATCCTTTGCCATTGTGTCTTCACTTTCAAGCGCCATAGCTGGCATCGCGGCCGCCAGAGCGGCCATCAGCAGTAATAATTGTTTCATAAGATTCTCCAGGATAAGTCCTTAGAGACTCGGTGAAAATCGGGGGTAGAGGGATTGTCTGCTTCAGATTTTTTAATTCGACATCCTATTCCTACGCCAGCATTAACCGGGTCAGGTTCAAAGGGTTCACTTCGTTCGGTGAGTGTCTCAGGCGCTTACGCCCCCCCCTAGGTACCCGATACTCTAATACAGTTTGCTGTCACAAGAAAGTGGCACTGTGAGATTTCTGTCAGATATGCTGTTCAATGCGGGATCTGGCCTGCTAACCATCGATAAGGCTTATTAAATCGCTGGTGTAGATCAATCGGTCGCAACATGACCGGATATCCAGATGCATTCCATTCTTGCAAAATGATCAATTTTGGTTGCACTTCTGTTTTTACTAAGGTAAGAAACAGTTTCCAGGAGGAATTTTGCAAGTATTCGATCGCTTAGAGGAGTACATCATGAATGCAAAAATAAAAGAGATTCTGGCCAGTAAGGGTACTAATGTATGGACCATATCTTCGGAATCAACGGTTTATGATGCAATCGAGATGATGGCAGAGAAAAGTGTAGGCGCACTCGCTGTCACATCAGATAGTAAGCTGGCTGGAATTATTTCCGAGCGAGACTATGCCCGCAAGGTAATCCTGAAAGGTCTGGCTTCAAAAGATATTTCCGTCAAGGATATCATGTCTAAGAACGTCATCTGTGTGTCGCCTGAACAAAAAGTAGATGAATGTATGGCTGTCATGACAGAGAAGCATGTACGCCATCTACCCGTCATGGAAGCCGAGACTCTGGTAGGAATGATCTCTGTCGGTGATCTGGTGAAGGACATCATCAAAGAGCAATCGTTTACTATCGAACAATTGGAGAGTTATATTCGGGGTGGCTAGAACACCGGGCTACGACTCGAAAAAGAAATATCACTTGCGCTACCGGTGATTTAAAAAAACAGCCCGGGCGCGAGGTGAAACCGCAATTGTTCTTCCTCAATACGTCTGAACAATGCTA
This sequence comes from uncultured Pseudomonadales bacterium, assembly GCA_964571945.1. Taxonomy (GTDB): domain Bacteria; phylum Pseudomonadota; class Gammaproteobacteria; order Pseudomonadales; family Azotimanducaceae; genus JASJXV01. The sequence goes on along the minus strand of CAZNFE010000221.1, from coordinate 1,626 downwards.
TATTTATGCAACGTGGGCTGTTAGCTCAGTTGGTAGAGCAGTGGACTCTTAATCCATGGGTCCAGGGTTCGAGTCCCTGACGGCCCACCAATTTCTAAGAATAATGGGGTCGGAGTAAATGCCCTCTTTTCAGGATTGAGAGGAATCGATGCCTCTTAGTCTCCTGATCAGCAACAGGCTGCCCGCTACACCAACCAGGAAGAACAAAGAGATGCAATTGAGGAGAGCTTCTATGGAAGCTTCAGCATCCTTACGACCACTGAGCCTGAACCATTCGTAACCGATATAGAATATGAACAGCAGCGTTGCGGAGATTCCCGTCAGAAACAAAAATCCCCTGGTCGTTCCGGTTACTCCTGATGTGAGAATCTCATTCATCAAATAAATCCCTCCTATGAGCAGAAGGAAGATGAAAATGTAGTTGAAAAAGTTCAACGGTGTGTCCTGCAAGAAACCACTTAAGAAGGTCAGCACGGAAGTCATCGCCAAGGCAGAGACAATTCTTCTTAACCTTCCTGGATTGTCGTCATCCGGCTTGTGTTGAGGTTCGTCAGCCATGGGATTTTCCTTATTTCAAGATGGTCAGTGTTCCTTACTGATCTGTTCCGCGAGACGCCTTTATGGTCGATCCGTTGGTTCTCGCCGACCCCATTATTATGCCACGCAGTTCAGAACTTCAGCCTGGTATGTCTTGCCCCTCTCGTTAAACAGGTCCAGCACATTGAGTGAAGTTGGCACATAGCCAAACCCGATTTGATGCTGTGGATGCCACTGGAAAATTGAGCCGCCAAGCCCCATCCAGCCATAGAAGCCTTCTCTGCCCGAGTTGAATGCCCGCTCAAATGCAGGGTTATGTTCCGAAATTGCCGTGAACTGGGCGACACCACCTTGGGTGAAGGTGGTGGTCATAATTCCCATGTCTGCTTTGATCGGCTCGTCATGCATCGCTTGCCATGCTTCGGCAGTTAAGTATTCTGCACCGCCCCATTTCCCCCCGGCAGACATCATGGCGGCAATTTTGGCCAACCCGCGAGCTGAACAGTGCGCGTTTGCAGAAGAGGTTTCCCCCATGGCAACCGCAGGTTCATTGAAAAACTCAATTTTGTCCATTCCGGCAAATGGCGCTGGAGCGCCTGCTGTCGTACTCTTCCTCATTTGGGGAATGATTTTGATCAGCCTTCCGAGCGTCTGGAATACATTGTGCTCCATTTTTCTGCCGAGTACCCTGGGTTTCAAACTTTCGACAAACTGGAAGCCAAAACCCAGCGGCGATACTCTTGAGACCCGACCCAGATCATCTTCCCTGATGCCAATGATTGCATCGCTATCAAGCGGATCGCTGATGTCTTCACGCAGAAATTCACCGATGGTTCGTCCCGCCGGATCGACCCGGCGAAAGACCTCGTTCACAATCCAGCCTCGGGTGATCGCGTGATACTCTCGCTTACCTGCACCGTCTGTTCGAAATTTCTGAGGGTGAGCCTCTATAATACGGCCGATCTTATTCTGTTTGATGTTCTCTGTGAGCAGATCGGCTGGGTCAATCGATGTATTAAATGCTGCAAGCCCGGCCTCATGGGGCATACAATCAGCGACTGTAAGCACCTCCCTGCCCTCACCGCAAAG
>CAZNFE010000220.1:0-5641 GCA_964571945.1 uncultured Pseudomonadales bacterium | reverse complement strand
CCAGCGCCCATCGCGCTTTCCGATGAGTATTTTCGACAATATTGCCTACGGCTTGAAGCTGCACGGCGCCGGTCACCGTGACGAGATTTACGGCAAGGTCGAACAGGCATTGCGCGGTGCTGCCTTATGGGATGAGGTCAAGGATATGTTGCGCAAACCCGGTACAGCGCTCTCCGGTGGCCAACAGCAGCGGCTGTGCATTGCCAGGGCCATTGCAGTGGAGCCGGAAGTGATCCTGATGGATGAGCCGTGTTCCGCGCTTGACCCTATTGCTACCGGTAAGATCGAAGAGCTGATTGACGAACTCAAACGCGAGTACACCATTGTGATCGTTACTCACAACATGCAGCAGGCATCTCGTGTTTCGGATTACACCGCGTTCTTCTACATGGGGAAAATTATTGAAATCGGTGTCACTGAAGAGATCTTCACGACCCCGAAGAACCAACAGACAGAAGATTACATTACCGGTCGTTTCGGATAACAGCGATCGCCCCGGTGCTTCTGAACCGGGCGGGGTGAGCATTACATTAAGATTTCAACAAAATTTGGTGTAATGTAATGATCACACAATATTTAAGTCTGCCCCAGGAATGGCGATGCAGGCAAGATGGACCGATTCAGGTCTGGAGCGAGGAATAGGCACATGAGCAAACATTTGCAGAGGGACATAGAAAGTCTTCGCAAGAATATCCTGATGCTCAGCACGCTGGTGGAGGAGGCGACAGACAAATCCATCAAGGCGATTGGCCGTAGCGATGAAGAGATTCTCGAAGAACTTTATAAAGGTGAAGAACGCATTAACCAGATGGAAGTGGACATCGAGGAAGAGTGCCTCAAAATTCTGGCATTGCACCAGCCGGTTGCGACAGATTTACGCTTTATCGTCGCAGTGCTCAAAGTCAACAATGATCTGGAACGGATGGCCGACCAGGCAATTAATATCGCCAATCGGGTTCGCGCTTTGATGGGCAAAAAGCCGCTCGAAGCCAACGTCGATTTTGCTGCCATGGGTGCAGTGGCGCGCCGCATGGTTCACATGAGTGTTGAGGCACTGGTTGACCAGGACGTCGACATTGCCCGAAGGGTGGGTGAGATGGACGACGAATTGGATGACATGCACGCCAATACCTATGAAATTGTCGAGACTGCAATGGCCCAGGATCCGGAAATTATCCAGACAGCGGTTTCCTATCTGACGATTTCGTCAAATCTGGAACGAATCGGTGACCTTTCGACCAACATCGCAGAAGAAACCGTATTTATGGAAGAGGGTGCAGTCGTTCGCCATACGGGTGAGATGTAGCGATACCGTCAGGATATGTTGTCCGGTTCAATAATGCACCAGGCCACTTCCGGAAAGCGGGTTTTGATTCGCTGCTCCAACTGATTGATGAATTTCACCGCCTGTCCCACACCACTCGACCTGGATTCCGCGCATGCCATCTACTCCCTGGTCAGCCCGTCCAGGCGGTGGATATCCTCTTCACTCAACTCGATGCTTCCTGCCTCGAGGTTTTCCTGCTGACGCTGCGAGTTGCCGGAGTGCGTAATCGTAACAACCACAGGCTGGCGAATCAGCCAGTTGATGGCAACCTGCGCCGGCGTTGCTGCGATGCTGCGCGCGATCTCGACCACCGTCGGGTGGGTAAGGACGCCACCTCGTAACGGTGCGTAGGCAGTAAGCACCATGTCGTTTTCCAGACAGAATTTCAGCGTGCCGTCTTCCCGTGGTCTTCTCTGGAGCAGACCGTAATACACCTGATTGGTGACCAATGGCGTTGCGCACAAATCCACGGCTTGCTCGAGCAGGGGTACATTGAAGTTGCTGACCCCGATGTGTCTGATCTTGCCGTCACTCACCAGTTGATTTAGCGCACGAAAACTCTCGGAGAGCGGTATCTCCGGATTGGGCCAGTGGATCAGGTACAGGTCGATGTAGTGCGTCTGCAATCGCTCGAGACTGCGATCACAGGCTGCGAGCAAGTCATCATGGGCCAGATTCTCGGCATTGACCTTGGTTGTGACAATGAACTCACTTCGCAGAGAACCGCGCAGGGCCCGACCCAGCATCCGCTCGGAATGTCCCGCAGCATACATTTCTGCCGTATCGAAGTGGCGATAGCCCAGGGCAATCGCGTGCTGGAGTTCGGTCAGCTGCAGCGCATCCCGATCGGGATCCGGCGCCAGCGGGGTCCCGTCCTTCACAGCTTGCGCCACTGAATCCCAGGTTCCGAAGCCGATCGGTGGAAGGCTCAAATGGCCCGCTACTTGCTCATTCATGGTCAATTCCTGTTTCGGTTTGTTCAGCGTCTTGCCGTTTGGGTAAAGCCGGCGGCAGCCACTTTATGGGTGAAGTCGTCGGCGACCAGGGTTGATGCCTTGCATCCAGGTCGTTCATAATCTTAGGATACACTGATCAGAGCATCCATAAGATTCTCTTCGGTATTGAACCAGCGGAAGGCAACACAACGGGAGGCCCCTGATGCAGGATTTGAGTGGCAAGACCGCATTTATCACCGGCGGATCCAGCGGGATTGGTTTTGGCATGGCGACCGCTTTCGCCCGTGCGGGGATGAATGTTGCCATTACCGATATTCGCAAAGATCAGCTCGCAATCGCCGAGAGCGAACTGAACACGATCACGGATAACATACTTGCACTCGAAGTCGATTCAACCGACCAGAGTAGTCTCGAAGCTGCGGCCGATGAACTGGAGAAGTCGTTCGGCCCGCTTCACGTGCTCTGCAACAATGCAGGTGTCCCCGGCGGCGGCAAGGTCCTGGAGACTCCAGAGGAAGGTTGGCGACGAACACACGAGGTCAATTTCTGGGGTCCGCTCAACGGTATCAAGCTGTTTCTGCCACGTATGCTCGAACACGGTGAGGAGGGACATATTGTCAATACCTCCTCGTTCAGCGGCATCCAGGGTCACGGTCATCAGTCAGGATACGGCACCAGCAAATTTGCCCTCGTCGGCCTGTCCGAATTTCTGAGAAACGATCTGGCCGAGACCAATATTTCCGTATCCGTCCTATGTCCTCACGTTGTTGATACTCCGATTATCAGCGCCCTCAAAGCGCGGGTGACCGAAGATGTCGTTGCAATGATCGAAGCAATGGAGGTGTCGGCGGAAACGGTTGGGTCACAGGTTGTGCAGGCGATACTCAGCGGAGAATTCTATATATTCTGTGATGGTACACACACGCGCGACATGCTTGAAAGACGCTGCAGGGACCTGCTCGCCGCGATGGACCGCCAATTTCCGGAGAAAACCAATGACTGATCCAGCCTATGCAGTGAACTGGCAACAGCTACCGGATATGCCGGTCGCCAAATGGGAACCAGCGAGCCTGGTAATCGATGGCAAACTCTATGTGCTGGGCGGTTACGAGGACGGGATCAGGTCCAGCCGACGACTGGATGTTTTCGATCCGGTTGACGGGTCCTGGACTCAACTGCAGGATCTACCGAGTAAGATTTCGCACGTCAATCTGATCGCAGGCGATCGCGGCTTCTGGTTTGCCGGCGGCATGAAGGACAAGGTGCACCCGGGCAAGGACCACATAATCGCCGAAGTGTGGCATTTCGATCCGGAACTCGATCGTTACACGGCAGCGCCGCTGCTACCCGGACCGCGTGGTGGAGGCGGCCTTGAACGAGTCGGTGACCATCTGCATTACATCTCCGGACTGATGACTGATCGTGATACCGACTCCCCCGATCACTTCGTATTCGATCTTGCCGCCTGGGCGGCAACGGGTTCAGCCGAATGGCGGACGGCAGCGCCGTTACCGACACCGCGCAACCAGTTGTCTGTTGCCGTGCTGAACAATCGAATCTACGCCATCGGCGGGCAATTGAATCACGATTCGCAGCAAATCGATCAGTCCCGGGTGGACATCTACGACCCCTCCAGTGACACCTGGAGCGAAGGACCACCTTTACCCGATCCGCACTCCCATTCCGAAGGGGCCACTTTCGTACACAACGACCGTATCTGGATGGTAGGTGGACACAGCACACCCGTTGGCGGCAAGAAGGGTTTCTGTGCTGATGTGGTCAGCCTGGAGCAAGGCAGTGAATGGGAACTCACCTGCCAACTGCCGAAAGCCATATCTTCGCCCGCCGCCGCCATCATCAATGATCGCTTGTACGTTGCCGGCGGTTGGGACGGTCGCATGGCCGAGGACAAGACCTGGCTGTCGTCGCCGGAGGTGTGGGTGGCCGACGTTACCTGGTGACGATGGCGATTTGTAGGTTCCTGCCGACCGCAACTTCGACCGACAACGGTTCACCGGCATAAGGTATCGTTCAGCGCAATCAATCGGTCTCACTGAGATAGAAGCGGGTGCCACAAAGCTCAATACAATCGTCAGAACGGATTGCATCAATTGTCCGGGCTGCATCCATTATGACCTGCTTGCTCCGCACCTTGAGATCCACCCCGGACAGGCCAACACCACGGCCATCCTCAGCCCTGATGAATCTGAGTTCGCCATTTTGCTGCGGCAGGCTGTACCCTAAATCACTGCGTTTCGGTTGAACGCCGCAGATCGCGCCCCATCGCTTTGCTGTTCCCTCCGGATCGTCCGCCTGCAGTTCAACGCCGGTCAGGCAAACGGTTACATCGTCGCGCATATGCCGTTTCCAGTCGACTCCCCCTGCCGGTTCCCAGACACCGTCGATTTCAGCTCGATCATCCCAGTCAATTTCCCACATGGCATTGTTCAGGTCAGCCGGATGCAGCTGCATGAGGTGGTAACTGCCTCGATTGCTTTCATGGGCCACCCGTATACCGAGTGCTTTCGCATTTTCGCGGCACTGCTGCTGGTGTTCCGGGTTATCGACCTGGCAGACCAGGATATAACCGCCATCTCCCCGGCGCTTCTCCAGAAACCGTCCAGCGGCTGTGTTCTCCTGGGTCGGTGCGACGACCTCCAGGAAGTTGGTGCCCACCGGCATGAGGGTGTTCTCAAGCCCAAACTGGGCGACACCGGAATCCACGTAGCAACGCTCGATACCCAGCACGCCGGTCAGGTCCCTGATGGCGGGTTCGAGTTCACTGGCAACCAGGCAAACCTGGCGTATGTATATTCCCATTGTTCTGTTCCTGATGAAAAACTCACTGACTGTCTGACCATGAAGGTGTAGCTGACATTACTCCCTGGTCAGATTGCGCACCAGTTCGGCTGTCTGGGAAGCGCCCCACCTGAAGCGGGTCTTGCGAAAGGTTGCCCAGAGTGCCAGCGCCGTCACGGGGGCTGCAGCGACCATCGTTACAAGACCCAGCCAGTATATGGCCTGTGTTGTTATACCGCCGTACAGCATGCCTGCAGGGGCAGCATCCGAAGCAGATCGGAACTGTTGCAGCCGCTCGGTGACAGCCGGATGGGACCGGGAATACATTCGGCGGTAGGATTGCCAGACGGGCAACGTATGCATGGTGTGCAGCCATTCCCAGAGCGCAGGACACTCGTCGATGAAGGGCAGCACCTCGTCACTCAGGTTGCCCAGCATGCACTGGAACTGCCCCAGCAAGCCGATGTCCAGGTAACTCAACCTATCGCCATGCAGATAGCGCCCACCACTTTTCTGCAACAGACTCCCGAAATACTGCAGCGCTGGCCGGGGTGCCCCT
>CAZNFE010000219.1:0-5649 GCA_964571945.1 uncultured Pseudomonadales bacterium | reverse complement strand
TAAGTCGATATGGCGGGTGGCATCGTTCCCCGTGGTATTCCAGAAATTCCTTGTCACCTCAATATGTTCGCGAAACCGCGCCACGTCCTCCTCATACATTATGGTGGCAATGAGGACATCGCCCATCGCGATCATCTCTTCAGGGCTATAACCGAATATCCGGCGTGATGCAGCGCTGGCATAAATCAGGGCATCAGTTAAAGGATTAAAGATCAGGATGACGGAAGGGCTCGCCTCTCCGATGCCTTCAATAAATGATTCGTGCTCCATGCGGGTTTGTTGTGCTGATTGAATCAGACGCTCAGACCGTCGAATGAGGAAATACAGCAGAGTGGCAGTAGTTAAGATAAATACTAAACCCTTGTACGCCTGAACATCACTTATCAACCGAGGACTGTCTATCAGGAAATCGACTACCGAATCTGAAAACAGAATCCAGACGATTCCAATTACCAAATAAACCAGTACGATTTTCTCGACATTTCGAGGATCCTTTGGCTTCCTCGATTCGATTGTCGCCCGCTCATCGATTTTGGGATTCATGAATTCACCGAGCTTCCCATTGATAGAGTCAACCTCAACTTTAAAGAATCAAGCGCTTCAGTCAAGCGTACATGGTGTCATCTGCTGTGGAGGGTCATGCAGATTGTGTGCAACGGAGTAATTCAATTAGTGGATGCACTCTGTGGCCACCCACGAAGACAATTTGTTGCAGTTGTGTGCAGTTGTGGACACCCATGACAGGTGCAGTTGTGGACACCCATGATGTGTAATTTGGGACATTCATGCAAAATATGAAAATGGGCACTTGTAACGACGCTCGATCGCTGCAAGAATTCCAGATCAATTGATTTTTCGATCCTGGTATCACCCCGTCGCGCCGTCATGAACAGCATTACCCTTGCGCGGGGCTGCCGAGGACAGGCATGCTTCTTGCCGGTAACATGAAGCAGACGGATGAGGATAAGAATCGAATAATATGCCAGGAAATGATCGACTGGGCTTCAAACTAAAATCGAATTATGGTGTCGCACAGACCGGTGAAAGTCTGGTAAACGGTGTGCTGGGTGCTTTCCTGCTGTTTTACTACAGCCAGGTACTGGGCATGTCGCCATCGTTGGCAGCGATTGGGGTAGGCACCGCCGTGATTGTAGATGCATTCACAGATCCCTTAATCGGTTCCCTGTCAGACCGATCACAATCACGATTCGGTCGACGACATCCGTTTATGTTTGCCGGTGCAATTCCAACCGGTCTTGGCCTGTACCTGCTATTTAATCCCCTGGTGACCAGCGAAATCGGTCTGTTCTTCTGGATGGTGGCCTTTGTCAATCTGACGCGTACGGCAATGACAGTATTTCACATACCGCACATTGCGTTGGGTGCAGAATTGAGTGAAGACTATGATGAGCGTTCCTCAGTAGTTGCTTATCGGACTTTCTTTGCCAATATTGGCGGTTTGTTTGCAGTCGTACTGGGCTTTGGTTTCTTCTTCGCTCCGACGCCTGAATTCAAAAACGGTCAACTCAATGCCGATGCCTATGCTCCTTTTGCAGCCCTGGTTGCAATACTTGTGGTTCTGACTGTTTGCTGGACCGCATGGAGTACGCGCGGTGTCGTGCCAGGTTTACCAAAGGCAACGGTTGGACCGCCACTGAACCTGACCAGTGTGATCCTGAATATGATCAGGGACATGCTGGCTGCCCTGCGCTCCAAATCGTTTCGGTGGCTGTTTCTGGGTGTGCTGATTCTGTTCATCATTATTGGTGTAGATGCAGCACTGAGCATCCACATGTATACCTTCTTCTGGGAATTAACTCGAATCGATATCATCGTACTGACGCCAGCGTTTGGTGTGGGTGCACTAGTTGGTATCCTCATCTCACCCAGGTTGCTTCGAAGATTTGGTAAAAAAGCCATGTTGCAGTTTGGTTTGCTGTCCTGGGCAGCATTGCAGGCATTGCCTGTTGTGAGCAGATTAATGGGTTGGCTTCCGGAGAATGGAGAGGATCTTCTGGTGCCTATCCTGTTCGCCATTCGAGTCGTGCAGGGGATCTGTACCGTTCAGTCCAACATTGCTTATGGATCCATGATCGCGGACACGGTCGATGAAAATGAGCTCGAATCGGGCAGCAGGCAGGAAGGGATTTTCTTCGCCACCAGTTCCTTTGCGACCAAAGCGCCAGTAGGGATAGGAAACATAATCGCTGGTTTTGGTTTGGATCTCATTGACTGGCCGATTGGTTCGCAGATCCGTACCGCAGCCGATATTGCACCGGAAAAGATCATGTACCTGGGGGTCATGGTTGGGCCGGGTGTGGCTGCATCCGGGCTACTCTGTTATTGGTGCTATGCCAGATACCGATTAACGAGAGAACGGCATGCCGAAATTCTCGAGCAACTGAAACAAACGCGAGCAGCGGCATCTGCTTGAGCATGCCCATGAATGGTTGGAAAAATTCATGACACTGGTTCGTGTCCGGAATTATAGATTGGCGGTGTCTGCACATTTCATTTTTTATTCAGATTCAGTGGTTTCCAGACCGGAACCAACTACAAAGTCGAACATCTTGACCTGTATCATTCCATGAGCAGGGTGAAAGAATACTATACAGAACACTATGGATTTCAAACTTGATAGCGACACCATAACATTCAGGACAGAAGTTCGGGCATTCCTGGAAAAGAACCTTACGGATGATCTGAAGCGCGCGTCCAGGTTAACCGTTGGGGTCTATTCAGATATGGATGCCTGCATGCGCTGGTACAGGATTCTTTCGAAGCAGGGCTGGATAGCCCCCGGATGGCCGAAAGAATACGGCGGCACCGGATGGGATGACATGCAGCGCTATATCTTTGGTATCGAGTGTTACAAAGCAGGTGCGCCGCTGCTGTTCAACATGGGTATTCGACATATCGGACCAGTATTGATGGCGCACGGCACACAAGCACAACGGGATTTTTATCTGCCGCGAATAATCTCAGGTGAGGACATCTGGTGTCAGGGCTATTCTGAACCGACTGCCGGTTCTGATTTGGCCGCACTCAAACTTCGTGCGGAACGACGTGGTGATGAGTACATACTCAATGGCACCAAGATCTGGACCACAGGTGCGCATTTTTGCCAACGCATCTTTCTTCTGGCACGAACCTCCACAGAGGGCAAAAAGCAGGCTGGCATCACTTTTTTGGTCATGTCGATGGATACACCGGGTGTTACCGTTGAGCCGATCATCGAACTGAATGGTTTGCACGAGTTTAACCAGGTGTTTTTTGATGATGTCCATGTGCCTGTAGCTAATCGGGTTGGAGAAGAAAATGACGGCTGGCGAGTAGCCAAGGTCTTGATGCAGTTCGCCAGGTCCAACAATATTAACATGGCGTGGGTCAGGGAAGCCTTGCAGCGAGTAAAAGAAGCTGCAGAAATTGAGTCTGACAGCTGCCGTGGACATTTGATCAGTGATCCTTATTTTTCAGACAAACTCAACAGTACCGAAGTGAAGTTACAGGGTGTGGAAGCTCTGGAACTGCGATTGCTGGCAGAAATGAGTGGCAATAACAGTCCTGGCTACCTGACATCCATGTTGAAGACCCGGACATCTGAGTTGATCCAGGATGTCAGTGAATTAATGACTGAAGTAGTGGGCTGGTATGGATTCCCGTTTCAACTGGAAGCCCTGGATCCATTCTCGGCAGCAGAGTTCGTCGGGCCGGAATATGCGCTGCCAGCGGTTTGTTTATACCTGAGTCAGCGATCGACCACGATCGCTTCCGGCTCTACTGAAATTCAAAAAGACGTATTGGCCAAGCGAGTACTCGGATTGTGATCCTGATTACCCCACGTGCCTGAGGCACGAATTCTGCCCCGCATACTGCGTCTGATTCCATCACCGGCATTCATCTGCTGATCGTGGGCGTCGTCCCCGGACAGCGAGTTCGCTGTCATTTGGCAAAATAGCTTGTGAGAAGGCCAAACTTTGACCGGTGTCAATTTGTGAGCCATATAATTTTGCTAGGTTAAACATGCATAGATACGGGTGTGTGCTGCTCGTGACACGCATATAACCGGATCTTGTCAGCTGCTGGAACAATTCCTTTTGCAATTACGGGAGAGAAACACATGTCAGTCCAGGAAACAGCCGTAACGGAACCGGGTGTCAAGATCGTCAGGGCAAACTCCCTGTTCGACTGTGGGGGACGTTGTCCGCTACGACTTCATGTCAAAGACAACGTAATCATGAGAGTAGAAGGAGACGACACAGCAGGACCCGAATTCCAGTTGCGCGCCTGTGTACAGTGTCGGGCTTACAAACACTATGTCCATCACAAGGATCGCATACTGCACCCGTTAAAACGAGTTGGCCCAAAAGGTAAGGGAGAATTCGAGGAAATTTCGTGGGATGAGGCATTGGACACGGTCGCAGAGAAGATCAGCGAGACGAATGACAAGTTTGGCCCTGGGTCGATATTTTTCCTCGCAGGTGGCGGTTACCACGGCAACCTGCATGGACCAGGCCAGATTGGCAAACTGTTGTCTATGCTGGGTGGCTTCACTACGGATTACGGTAATATCTCATCCGAGGGAGCTGTCTGGGCGGTAATGAGTACCTATGGCGATGTCATGGTTGGCCACAGCCGTGAGGACTTCCTCAATAGCAAGCTCATCCTGATATGGGGCTGGGACCCGGCGCGCATGATCTCGGGCACCAATACCATGTATCACCTGCTCAAAGCCAAGGAAGCCGGAGTCAAGATCATCTCCATCGGGCCACGTTACGACGACACCACAGCGGTACTGGAGTGTGAGTGGATTCCTATTCGGCCCGGTACAGATCCAGCCATGATGGCGGCTATGGCCAATGTGATCGTAAAGGAAAATTTGCAGGATCAGGCTTTTCTGGACAAATACACCCTGGGCTTTGAGAAATACAGAGATTATGTTCTGGGTGATGAGGATGGTGTGGAAAAGACGCCTGAGTGGGCTGAGGAAATTACCGGTGTCCCGGCCGATCGTATCGAGGCGCTCGCGAAGGAATACGCTACCACAGATCCTGCCTGTCTGATGGATTGTCAGGGCCCGGCACGCAGTGCCATGGGCGAGCAATATAACCGCAGTGCCATTACTCTCACGGCCATGACCGGCAATATCGGTAAGAAGGGCGGTAGTGCTGCTGGTGGCCTGATGGGTATCCCCATGGGTCACATGTTTCGCAGCCCTGGCATCCCCGGGATGAAGAATCCCGTGGAGGCAGGCGCACCCTCTATTCGCGGTACGCTGGATCTGAAACTGCGCGTTGTAAGGCGCGTACATAAAGTCAAGGTCTCAGATTGCCTGCTCGAAGGGAAAGCGGGCGGCTACCCGGCGGATATCAAGATGGTTTGGTCCGTGACCAACAACTTTGTGAATCAGTACGGCAATGCCAACAAGGCGTCCAGGGCGTTAAAGCAGGTTCCGTTCATGGTGTGTAATGAGATGTTCATGACACCTACGGCCAAACACGCGGACATCATTCTTCCCGTGACCAGTGCGGCGGAGAAGACCGATATTTCACGACCCTGGCCCTCCGGTAATTATTTTATGTTCAGCAACCCGCCCATCAGTCCCCAGGGCGAATGCAAATCTGACGTCGACATCGCCTATAAACAGCT
>CAZNFE010000218.1:0-5685 GCA_964571945.1 uncultured Pseudomonadales bacterium | reverse complement strand
CTGAGACACACATGAATCCATCCGTGGAGTTCGACGACGGCATCCCTGACCTGACGATACTCCTTCGTACTTTACCCGGCAGGTTTCAGTAGCCTGGCACTTCGAACCGGAAAATCTAGGTCCTTTTTTTCTTCTTCTTTGCAATTTTTTTTACATGCGTCATCAAGCGCCTTTTTTTTCTTGTCTGTCTCTCAGTAAGTATATTCTTGCGACCCGCATAGGGGTTATCCCCACTTTTAAATTCAATCCGGACCGGTGTGCCTTCCAGTCTTAATGCTTTTATAAACTGATGCTGCAAGTAACGATGGTATGCCTCCGGTACCGATTCAGTCTGATTGCCGTGCACTACTATAACCGGTGGATTGGATCCGCCCAGATGAGCATAGCGAAGCTTGATACGTCGACCATGGACGAGTGGGGGTGCGTGTGCGGTGACAGCCTGCTTCAGAATCTGATTCAGTTCATTGGTTTTGAATTTTCTCGTGGCTGATTCGTGAGCCTTTTCAACAGATGTATACAGATTACCGACTCCTGAGCCATGTAACGCAGAGATATAGTGTATTTTGGCGAAGTCAAGGAACACCAGCCGTCTTTCCAGTTCATTCCTGATTTGTTCCTTTTGATCCTGGCTCGTGCCGTCCCACTTATTGACCGCGATCACCAGACCCCGGCCTGCCTCGAGAGTGTACCCGAGCAGGTGTAAATCCTGTTCGACAATACCATCCCTGGCGTCGACCAGCAAAATGGTTACGTTGGCATCCTGAATCGCTTCCAGTGTTTTGACGACTGAGAATTTTTCAACTGCAAGGCCGATTTTACCGCGCCGTCGCACGCCAGCTGTGTCTATCAGAGTATAGGATTTACCGCCTCTTTCATACGGAATGTAGATACTGTCCCGCGTGGTCCCGGCTTCATCAAAGACCACTACCCGCTGTTCGCCCAGCATCCGGTTTACCAGCGTTGATTTGCCCACATTTGGGCGGCCAATCACCGCTATTTTAATTCCCCTCACGTCGACTGCTGTCTCGCTGCCAGCCGTCACTTCACGATCAGCAACATTCTCCATGGTGTATCGCATGAGCGCGGAGATACCATGGCTGTGCAGGGCCGCGATCAATTGCGGCTCACCGAATCCGAGAGGAAAGAATTCAGCCCTGATAAAATCGGGGTTTTCACCATCAATTTTGTTGGCTACCAGTACGACCTTACAATTTTTCTCTCTGAGCAACTGCCCGATAACTTCATCACCGCCCGTGCGGCCTGCACGAGAATCAACCATAAACAGCACGATGTCTGCTTCGTTTATTGCGGCCAGTGACTGCTCGGCCATGGGCGTCCCGATACCGGCATCTTCACCACTCAATCCGCCTGTATCAATAACAATATAGTCCTGATCCCCCAACACACCTTTGCCGTACTGTCTGTCTCTGGTTAACCCTGGAAAACTGGCAACCAGTGCATCCCGCGTACGGGTGAGTTTATTGAAAAGCGTGGATTTCCCTGCATTTGGGCGTCCAACCAGAGCGATTACAGGAATCATATTGGAATCTCGTTTCTACCGGGGAAGCTCTGATTAAGTGGGTATTTCATTGTACCATGGATGCAGACCGCACCGACGGGACGATGCGAAGGCATCGTGTGATCGGTGTGCCGTATCAACGGCGTTCCGGATAGGCTTCTAATTCCTGAATGCAGGGGGTCCGGCAATCGGAACAAAAACTGCTACTGAATTGATACAGCCGTCAACTTACCACTATTACCGAGTATATAGAGTCGATCATTACTTGTTAGCACAGTCGATCGAATACCGCTGTTGTCCACCTTCTTTCGACCGACCATTCGACCATCCGTTTGCGCCAGCAAATGCATATACCCCTCTTTATCCCCCACCACAATATAATTGCCGATGGTCACCGGCGTTGTGATATCACGATAGGTCAAGGCATCCACATGCCACAGTTCCTTGCCGTTACCCATATCATAGGCAGTGACTACGCTCGCTTCCGATGCCACATAGACCTGACCGAAACCACTTCCCAAACCTGTGAAACTGGACGCTTCATGCTGCCAATTTAGTGTGCCCTTGATGAGATCCATCGCGATCACTCTTCCTTGATAGCTGGCGGCAAATAATTGATTCCCTTCAACCACCATTGCTCCATCAATATCAACCAGTCTTTCCAATTCAGACTGGCCCTGGCCCACTGCGACTTTCTGCTCCAGATGAGGTAACCCCTGCTCTGAACTCAAAATTGCCACACGCCCATTGGCAAACGCCGCGATCACAACGTTCGCTGCTAACACCGGTGTGCTGGTACCGCGGAGAGTCAGGCTGGGTACCGAGGCGGAATAAGTCCAGCGTCGGGCACCGTCCAACGGATCATAGCCTGTTACTTTGCCATCAATCGCTTGAGCTACAGCGATATGATCATTAATCTGCGGCGGCGCCAATACTTCACTTGTGGCATCTGATATCCAGGCCAGGCTACCGTCACTCTGGTTAAACGCGATTACATGACCAGCACTGGTAGCGACCAACACCAGGCCATTGCCGACCCCTACACCGCCGGTTATTGCCTCATCCTGTTCATTTCTATGTGAAAATCCGCCGCTGGCCTGCCCATCCTCGTAGGCCCCACGAATGCTGACTTGCCAGATTTTTCTGCCTTTCTCGGCATCCAGCGCCGCCACATGGCCATCACTACTTGCAGCAAAAACCCTGCCTGCGTCAATAGCCGGTACCAGCCGCAGATAGTCTCCCTCACTCCCCTTTCCAATACGAGTACTCCAGATTGTTTTGAGTTCGACTTCGGACGAGAACCGCTGGAGCGGATACGGATCTCTTTTGACTTCTTCCTCATCACCACCAAACCAGCTACAACCGACCAGGCTGAGAACCAGGAGGATACTTACTAACTGCGTAATTCCACGTTGCATCTATGTCTCCGGTTGATCAACTGCTGGCTGGGGTTGTTCAGGTGATTGCTGAACCACGGGATCTTCAGCATCCGATGCTGTACCTGCCGGTGCAGTCGGTACAGCAATATCATCCATTTTCATCTGTATCAGAGGATTGGATCCGGTACCCTGCATTTCATTCAACGCTGCCTGGTACGCCTGCCTGGCATCCTTATTCCTGCCTAGCCGGTGATAGAAGTCACCCCGAACCTCCGCATAGGATGACCGGTATGCCCCCTCCTCAACATTTTCGACTAAAGCCAGTGCACGCTCGCGATCTCCTTTGGCAAACAGTACCCTTGCCAGGCGGAGACGTGCCAGCGGTATTATGGCGTCGCTGCCGTGATCCATCACCCATTCGAGGTCCAGTTCAGCCTTGTTCAAATTCCCTTGTTCCACGGCCAGTTTCGCCATTTGCATTGCGGCAAATTTCGAGTAGGCAGATGACTCATGTTCTTCTTTTAACGTATCTGAAATGTAGCTGGCTGTGGTGATCTGATGTGCACGCTCCTCACCGGTGGCAGACGCAGATGCCGATAACGCTACCCGCAATTCTTCATACAGCGCGGATGCTGCTTCTCCTTCTTCCCGCATATTGTTCTGCCAGGTCTGGTACCCGAACACACCGGTCAGAACGATTACCAGCCCAACCAGTAGTTGCGTCCCGTTTTCATTCCACCAGTTTTTTAATGCCTCAATCTGTTCTTCATCTGTGTTGTAGGAAACCACACTCTACTCCCGCATTGCCTGCGTTACTGTTCATCGTTTAGTAATCGAATACCTATCAACACCCGCGTTATCTCAAATGCCCGAATGCTGACTGATTAATCCTTTCATGTTACCTGAATATCACTCTCTCCGGCGGGATATCACTTGAATATCGATGGCTTTATGCAGATCCTTCTCTTTGATTCGATATTGATCACTGCCATCTCTTAAGTTCTTTACCGTAATCTCTCCGGTTTGTAGCTCATCTTCACCCAGGATTAACGCTATTTGAGCTCCGGATTGATCCGCCCTTTTTAGCTGCGCCTTAAATTTACCACCCCCGCAATGGACCTGTATTTTGAGATCCCGGAATTGGTTTCGCAGTTGTTCTCCGATCAGCAGCGCATGGGCTCGTGCAACATCTTCCGTGGATACAATGAACACATCGGTTTCACTCTCGCTCGGTGCCGCGCCCTGTTCCAGTAACAGCAATGCAACCCTGTCCAGCCCCATGGCAAACCCCACCGCGGGAGTTGAACGTCCTCCCAATTGCTCCACCAACGCATCATATCTGCCGCCACCACAAATTGTACCCTGTGCTCCCAGGGACTTTGTAGTCCACTCAAAAACTGTACTATTATAATAATCCAGGCCGCGTACAATTGAAGGATTGAGCACATAAGGCAACTGTGCACTATCCAGTATTTGTTGAAGTTGCTCAAAATGTGATCTGGAATCCTGATCCAGATAATCAGTCAAAATCGGCGCATCATCCAACACAGACCTGGTTCCGGCATCTTTACTATCCAGAATTCGCAATGGATTCGAGTCAAGCCTGCGTTGACTATCTGTATCCAGAGATGATTTTACACCGGACAGGTATTCGACCAGCGCAGCTTCATAAGTCTTTCGGGATTCGACACTACCCATTGAGTTGAGTTCCAATGCAACCTGATCAGCAACACCAAGATCACGCCATATTCTCGCCGTCAGGAATAGCAATTCTGCATCAATGTCCGGACCAGCCATGCCAAAGCATTCTCCTCCAATCTGGGAAAATTGTCGGTAACGGCCCTTTTGCGGTCGTTCGTAACGGAACATGGGTCCAGCGTACCAGAGGCGCCGCTTCTGATTGAAGAGCATGCCATTTTCCTGGGCCATACGTACACATCCGGCGGTACCCTCCGGTCTGAGTGTGACACTGTCACCGCTTCTGTCCGCAAAGGTGTACATCTCTTTTTCAACGATATCAGTCGCTTCACCCACTGATCGATTGAACAGTTGAGTGGACTCGATGACAGGAAAATCGACTTCACTATAGCCATATAGATCGAATAGGTTTCGCAGCACATCCTCGATATACCGACAAACCTTCTGTTGTTCCGGGAGCAGATCCTGCATACCCCTGACTGCCTGGATTTTCACTTCATTTACTACCTGTAGACTACTCTTAATCTTGGACACTTAAGACTTTGTCACCATCACGTCATCGACACCTGATCAGCCTGAATGAGAAATCAGCTTTTCTGCTTCGATTTGCCGCGTGGCTGCCTTTTCACGAATCGTTCTTTCCAGTTCGTTCAACAAATTATCATTCGTCACCTTGTGATCCGGTGCGCCAGCCACATAGATAAGATTGTTAGGCGATGCACCCGTCAATCCAATATCTGCAACTTTCGCTTCTCCCGGTCCATTCACTATGCAACCCATAATGGCTACGTCCAATGGTGTGGTGATGTCTTCCAGGCGACGTTCAAGCTCATTGATGGTTGCAATCACATCAAAATTCTGGCGCGAACAACCGGGGCAAGCAACAAAATGAATCCCCTTGCTGCGCAGATGCAAGCTCTTGAGAAGGTCGAAACCAACCCTGATTTCCTCAACGGGATCCGCTGCCAGTGAAACCCGAATTGTGTCGCCGATTCCTTCCATTAGCAGCAATCCAAGTCCTGCTGCAGACTTGACTGTGCCCGAACGCAACCCGCCCGCCTCGGCAATCCCGAGACGCAGCGGGTGGTC
>CAZNFE010000217.1:0-5688 GCA_964571945.1 uncultured Pseudomonadales bacterium | reverse complement strand
ATTTGTTTTTCGATATTCGGCGCCAGAGGATTCGGATGTCGCATCCAGGCGCAACCCGTTGTCACCTGGAAAATAATCAGCATGACAATCAACTTCATACTCTGCTGCATCACCTGCTCCCTTTTTTTCTGAACGGTTCGTGTTCACAAAACATTTTTTAGGCCAAGCAATCCTGTTCCTGAGCGGTGTAAGCAGTTGCATATATTAGCTAGTTGCTGTCCGGATGCGGCACCACCGGAAACTAAGGTTTCCGTCCCCTTTGAGTTGGATCGCAGATGTTCATCTCCTTGTATAGCGGTCTCAAACGACATGTGCCAACTTTGATTTTGGAGTTTCTAACACCAAAACCGGACTTTCCGGACATGAACTAGCTAACATTTTAGCAATGACGCACCTCAGGAACAGAGCACCCGGATAGGAATTAGTTGGCAACAGAAACAACTGAAGTTACCGCATCCAGGTACCTGATCTGGTCAAAAAATTCTTCCTTCGACAAGCTTGCGGGAATTTCCAGATCCACCACAAGGTTCCCAGTTGTGTATGAACCACGGACGATTTTTGCATTTGTGCTAACCAGGATCTCTCGGATTTGTTCACTTGCTACGTCCGGTGCGAAGGTGATTAACGCCCTGTGATAATTCTTCACGTCGCGTGTTGTTTCAGAGGTTAATGTCTTGTATGTATCGGGCGCCTTCGTAATAGCCGGTTCGGTTAACTCTGGCGATAAAACCATCACCCCCAAAATCAGTGTGGCCACCACTACAACAGACTGAATTCCAGGATGGAATCGCGATTCACCCTGTTTTACCTGCGAGAACCAACTGTTCTTTTGAAAATCGAAGTCTGCCAGCACCCGCTTTTCACGCTCCGCTGCACCAATACGCCGCTGTAACGCACTAAATGCCGGCTTGTAGTTCCGGCTGGAATCATCTTCTTCAGAAATCAGAGTTTGCAATGACTGCAACCTATCCCGGCTTTCTCGACAGCTTTCGCAGCCAATCAGGTGTTCCACTACTCTTTCATATTCTTTGTCGGAAAGGCTGCCATTCACCAACCACGGTAACAGCAGCTCTGTTTCCTCATGAATGTTTTTCCTTCGCTTTAACATAAATCTCTCTTGTTCAGGGACTTCCACCTGCATCCGTCCCGATGTTGCCATCCGAGGCTATTTGATCTCCTATCATTTCCCTGTCGGTGCACTTCCCGGTTCGATGATACTTTTGTTCCTCCAGTCGGGTTAAAAGGTTTCCCAGATTTCTTCTGGCATGAAACATTCTGGTTTTAACGGTATTCACCGGGCATCCCATAATTTCGCTTATTTCTATATACGAGTAGCCGAAATAGTAGGTCAATTCAACCACTGATCGTTGCTGGGGAGATATTTTTTCGAGTCCACTCTGCAGCCAATCCTGAATACCAAGTCGGTTAATAAAGTTGTCTTTTTCCTCGATCTGCTCTAATAATCGTACGGAATCCGTATTTTGTTCCGGCATTCTTCTTAAGCGATCCAATGCTTTGATGCCTTTCAGATAGGCAATGCCAGTAATCCAGGTGGACACTTTTGAACGCCCTTGAAACTGCGATGCTTTTTCCCAGACGACAAACAGGGTGTCATTAACTACTTCTTCCACCAGCTCGGGGCGACGCAGCAATCGACTCAGATACCTGGTTAACTGCGCATAATAGTGACGGTAGAGCTCTTCGAAGGCAATTTTGTCCTTGGTAGCAACCCGCTGAATCAGATCTAAATCTCTCCGATTCGTATTCCGCTGACCTGGTCGGCTCGACTTGGGCATGATCTCCCCGGGAAATGCCTGGTTCGCAGGCTTGCTCAGATACCGCTTCGTTTTAAGAAGCTCCTGTGCAGTAGACCGTTATTCTTCGGTATTAGTTCTTACTCCTTCCCGGAAAGTTTTCATCGACCGGGAAATAACTTATCATTGCTTAAGGTTGTTCAATTCCGTTTCATCGCGTAGCATCTGCGCTTCAAAAATCAGACAGGTTCAAGTAATTGTCTATGTCAAACCTCGAGTTTACATCCATGGATGAATTAGTAGCACTCTGCAAACGACGTGGATTCGTCTTTCCCGCCTCTGACATCTATGGTGGCATTAATGGATTCTGGGATTATGGTCCCCTCGGAATTGCACTAAAGAACAATATCCGGGATTCCTGGTGGCAATCCATGGTGACATGTCCGCCAATCGGACCCAACGGCGAGCCTGTTTCGATCGTCGGGCTGGATTCAGCCATCATTCAAAATCCCAAAGTCTGGGAAGCTTCCGGTCATGTAGGCGGATTCAGTGATCCCATGGTGGATTGCACGGAAACAAAGAAACGATATCGCCAGGATCACCTTGAATTGCTGGTACAAAAATCGGGACAAGGCCTGATGTATGCCTTTCCTGAAAACCAACCCGGATATATCGCCGCCAAATTGAAAAAAGCTCACATTGACAGCGCTCAATACGAAACCGTCGCATTGCCCGAGATCGACGTCGCCGACTATGACAGGATAGTAGCACCGGATACGCGAAAAAATGGAACCTTGACTCCACCTCGTGCATTTAATCTGATGTTTGAAACGTATATTGGCGCTATTCATCACGAAGAACACAAATCGTATCTACGGCCCGAGACCGCTCAGGGCATATTCTTAAACTACAAGAATGTGCTGGATACAATGCGCGTGAAAATACCTTTCGGAATAGCACAAATCGGCAAAAGCTTTCGTAATGAAGTGGCACCGAAGAATTTCATCTTCCGCTCCAGAGAATTTGAACAGATGGAAATGGAATGGTTCTGTCGACCGGACGAGGCACAGATCTGGTATCAATTCTGGAAAGAGCAGCGCATGCAGTGGTGGCTTACGCTGGGAATTAATGACAATAACCTGATTTTCAGAGATCATTCGGAAGATGAACTCGCGCATTACTCCAATGCGTGTGTTGATATTGAATATCGCTATCCATTTACATCTCCGGGTTTTGGTGAGCTTGAGGGTATCGCCCATCGGGGTGATTTCGACTTGACCGCCCACCAGAATGTCTCCGGAACAAAACTGGAGTACTTCGATCAACCTGCTCAGCAGGCAGCAAAAGATGCCGGTCTGGACAATGAAGAGATCACTCGAAGATCCCGCTATATGCCCCATGTGATAGAACCTGCCAGCGGATTGACGCGGGCTCTGTTGACGGTTCTTTGTGAAGCATTTACCCCAGACGATACACGGCCATCAAAAGTCGTCATGAAATTCAAACCCGATCTGGCACCCATTACCGCTGCGATATTTCCACTCATTAACAAGGATGGATTACCAGAGATCGCTGCAGGTATCTACGAGCGGCTACGCGGGAAATACACACTGCAATATGATGCCAAGCA
This sequence comes from uncultured Pseudomonadales bacterium, assembly GCA_964571945.1. Classification (GTDB taxonomy): domain Bacteria; phylum Pseudomonadota; class Gammaproteobacteria; order Pseudomonadales; family Azotimanducaceae; genus JASJXV01. Next base: position 2,304 of record CAZNFE010000217.1, on the reverse strand, counting down.
ATCCATCGGCAAGCGCTATGCCAGGATGGATGAAGCGGGTACACCCTATTGCTTTACCGTAGATGGTGATACCCCTAACGACCAGACGGTGACCGTCCGGGATCGCGATACAGCAGCTCAGCACCGCATATCGATCGACCTGATAGATGATTATCTGGCGCAGAAAGTGAGCAATACCAGTCCTCCGGCATAGCCGGAGGTACTTCGATCGGGAGTTCCTCCAAGGAGCCAGCGTTCCATGCAAACGTAGTCAATCAGAAAGCTGCCGATCCGCTCTCCAGTCCATTGCCAAGAATTGAGAATCTCACCAGCAGAGTCGGGGGTGTTCGCGTTGCATCGTTGGATCTGGCCTGGAACAGATTTACCTCAGTCTGATCAGCTTGGCACCTGGTTGCTCGAGCGCGATAAGTCCAGACTATTGGCCACTCGCGTGAATGCCTGCACGGCAACGTCCAGATGTTCTTTCTTGTGTGCGGCGGAAACCTGAACCCGAATTCTTGCTTCTCCTTGAGGTACCACAGGGTAGCAGAAACCTGTCACATAGATGCCTTCATCTAACAGTCTGGCAGCCATACTCTGTGCAATGTGAGCATCGTAGAGCATGACCGGGACAATCGGATGGTTGCCTTGCTTGATGTCAAAGCCTGCTTGTAGCATGGCATCGCGAAAATAACTCGTGTTCTCCGCCAGTTTGTCACGCAGGTGAGTATCAACGCGCAACATCTCAAATACCTTGAGCGCTGCTGCAACCAGCGGTGGCGGTAATGTATTGGAGAACAGATAAGGCCTGGATCTTTGCCTCAGCATGTCGATAATTTCCTGCCTTCCAGTCGTAAATCCGCCCGATCCTCCGCCCAGTGCTTTCCCCATAGTGGATGTAAAAATATCAATTTTTGACATTACTCCACAATGCTCGGCAGAACCTCTCCCGGTTGGACCTATAAATCCGGTTGCATGACTGTCATCCACCATCACCAGCGCGTCATACTGGCCAGCAAGGGCTGTAATCTGATCCAGTTTAGCAATGTAGCCATCCATGCTAAAAACCCCATCAGTTGCAATCAGACGGGTTCGGTAATCGTGTGTTTCCTTGAGTATTTGCTCAAGTGCTTGCATATCACTATTGGCATAACGACGTCTATCTGCCTTGCATAAACGAATGCCATCGATAATCGAGGCATGATTTAGCGCATCACTGATAACCACATCTTCCTCACCGAGGATCGTCTCGAACAGACCGCCATTGGCATCAAAGCAGGATGTATACAGGATAGCATCATCGGTGCCAAAAAAATCGGCAATACTGGACTCCAGCTGCTTGTGTAAATCCTGAGTACCACAGATAAATCGTACCGATGCCAGGCCAAACCCATGGTCATCCAACGCTTTGCGCGCTGCAGCAATCACTTCCGGATTATTCGCCAGTCCAAGATAATTATTAGCACAGAAATTGAGTACCTGCGCACCTCCCTGCACCTGTATTTCAACTCCTTGCGGTGTGGTAATTATCCGTTCCCGCTTGAACAAACCGTCTGTCTCAATCTGCTCAAGCTCTGCTAGCAATCTGTCTCTGCTGTTTGACATTTTTCACTTTCGTTTGATATTCATCCAGGTACTGGCGCTGCGTCTCAACCTTTCCATCCAGTACAAGCTTATTATAGCCGGATTGATCACGTGACCGTTTTAGTTTTTCTTTTGAGCCGTACATTGGCAACCGTTAGCAGTGATTCAACGCAATCACGAATAGAGATATCCAAAGGTCGGAACGTAACGCCAGTCACATCACGAATACGCCCGTTGCGCAGCTCAGTTCCTGCCCAGATACCTCGCAATTCCGCTTCACGTGCTTTTATTCTGTCCGGAAACTCATCGGTCACAGTTGGGGTATCATGACCTAATTCCGGTAACAGCCTGGCGATACTTGCGCAAACATCCTCCACATTGCGGGTTTCCGTGGACCAGGCAATGTATCGTTCACCGTTATGAACATCCACGCTTTCGAGCAATCCAACCTGGCAAGCGGCTGTGTCGCGGACATCCACCGTCATCCAGGGTCGATAAGCTTCTGTTTGATTGAATTTGCCCAACAGCATCATCTCGATATTGTGTTGCCAGGGACCCATGTCTTTCTGGTGGGCAGACTGGATGGGTCCGACATTGTCAGCCGGACAGCAGGTAATCGCATCCCAGCGACCGCTTTGTTCAGCTGCATCAGCGAACGCATGCTGGGCAATATTCTTACTCATTGAATAACCGTGTCCTCGTTCCAGCGTTCGCTTCGGACTATTTTCGTCCGGGGTCCTA
>CAZNFE010000216.1:0-5725 GCA_964571945.1 uncultured Pseudomonadales bacterium | reverse complement strand
GCTTTTAATCCGTCCAAAAACAAGAAAATGCCACAACCCCTGGGGGAAACCTATGGTGTCCCTGCAGCTGCACCCCTGACCCGTCCCCGGGTAGAAGAGTTTGCATTACCCGCCAGCAGGATTCAGCCGCCTGCGACTTTCGCGGACATGTGTAGCGTAGAACCGCACGACCGGCTGATTCACAGTTTTGGCAAGTCGTACCCGGATCTTGCCAATGCGGCACTAAGAAGACTGCCCCACGCTACCGATCTGGTTGCGTATCCCGAAGATGAAAGCCAGATCACAGCAATGCTGGACTGGGCGGCGAACAACAATGTAGCGGTAATTCCTTTTGGCGGTGGCTCAACAGTTTGTGGCGGTGTGGATCCGGACGTCGGTGATAGCTACGCAGGTGTAATCAGCCTGGATTTGCGGAAATTGGATCAGGTGCTGGAAATAGACCGTTCCAGTCGCGCCGCACGCATCCAGGCCGGTGTGTTGGGCCCGGCTCTTGAAGCCCAATTGAAGCCTGAGGGCTACACGTTGAGGCACTTTCCGCAATCATTTGAATTTTCCTCACTGGGAGGCTGGATAGCGACCCGCTCCGGGGGCCACTATGCCAGCCTCTATACGCATATCGATGATTTCGTAGAGAGCATTCGCACCGTCACGCCAGCCGGAATCATGACCAGCAGGCGTCTGCCCGGATCGGGCGCAGGACCCAGCCCCGATCGCATGATGATTGGTTCCGAGGGCATCATGGGAGTGATTTCAGAAGCCTGGATGAGAATACAGGATCGACCGACCTTTAGAGGATCCATTCCGGTCTTGTTTAAAGATTTCTACCAGGCGGCAGAGACCGTACGCGCCCTGAGTCAGTCCTGGTTATTTCCCTCCAATTGCCGACTCATAGATGCTGAAGAAGCCAGGGCTGCAGCCGGTGGTGAACACGCGATGATCGTGCTGGGCTTTGAATCAGCCGATCATCCGGTGCATGCCTGGATGGAGAGGGCGCTGGAACTGGTCGCAGATCATGGCGGGTTATTCGATCGCAGTGTGCTGGACAAGAAAAACAGCAATCGCGAGGGCGCAGCAGGCCAGTGGAGGAATGCATTCATGCAGGCACCCTATGCCAGATCACGTGCCATAGCCTGCGGTATGATCGCCGATACCTTTGAAACTTCAATCACCTGGGACAAGTTCCCTGAATTTCATGCAGAAATAACTGAGCAGATGAACCAGGTCATACAAAAGGTCACCGGCAACGACTCCAGGGTGACCTGTCGCTTCACCCATATCTATCCGGACGGACCTGCTCCCTATTTCACGTATACGGGTTTGGGCACAACCGATGGTATGATCGAACAGTGGCGGGAAATTAAAGCGGCTTCCATGGAACTCGTTACCTCGCTGGGCGGTACCGTGACGCATCATCATTCCGTGGGACGCGATCACCGCCCGGGTTATGAGCGTCAGATCGATCCACTATTCCGGGATGCTTTGCAGGCGGTAAAAGGAAGGCTGGATCCAGCCGGAATTATGAATCCTGGTATCCTGATTGATCCGGCGAACAGAAAAGTGGGTCAAACCGGTGTCATGACAAGCAGCTAACCTGATGCACCTTCATCGGAAAATCAATGCAGGTACTCCTGTTCAAGAATACGGAATTCAGCAGTGAATATCACCCGAACCAAGTTCACCATTGTAGCCTGTCTGGCCGCAATGCTGATCGGCTGTGTTACTGCCAGCTATATTCAGACCGTAGGGGGACGGGTCAGAATCCATGATTTGAGATTTTCGGGCGCCTCCGGCAACCTCGTCAGTGCACTGCTGTATGTACCGGAAGCTGCAACCAGGGAAAATCCGGCTCCGGGTATTCTGGCTATTCATGGCTATATCAATTCGCGGGAAACCCAGTCCGGTTTTGCCATCGAATTCGCGCGACGCGGGTATGTCGTGCTGGCGATTGATGAGAGCGGCCACGGGTACACTTCACCACCAGCGTTTGCAGCAGGCTTTGGTGGACCGGATGGCTTTAACTATTTGCGTTCACTGCCTTTCGTCGACAAGACACGGATTGGACTGGAGGGGCACTCCATGGGGGGGTGGGCTGTCCTCATGGCGGCCGCAGCATTTCCCGACGACTATCAGGCCATGGTGCTTGCAGGATCTTCAACGGGCACGCTGGGAACAAAAGAAGGCACACCTGAATTCCCCCGCAATCTAGGTCTGGTATACAGCAGATATGATGAGTTTTCAGCATTTATGTGGGGTAGTGCTACCGCCGGACAGATAGTCGCGACCAAAAAACTGCAACGGCTGTTTGATACCAAGCAAGTGGTGATACCGGACAGAATATACGGCGAGATTGACAAGGGTACCGCGCGTAAATTGATGATGCCCGGAGTAACGCATCCGGGGGATCATTTGTCTACTGAGGCGATCGGTGCTGCGATCGACTGGTTTCAGCAGACACTGGGTAGTGACACCGATCTTGCAGCAGATGATCAAATATGGTTCTACAAGGAAATAGGTACGCTGATTGCGCTGCTGTCTCTGGCGATACTGGTTTTTCCACTCAGCCGTTTGCTGCTCGAAATATCCTGGTTTAGTGAGTTGAAACTGCAATCCCCCCGGTTCTTTCGAGATCCAGCCCTGCAAAGATATGCCCAGCTGATGCTTTTCACTGGGATTCCGGCGCTGACCTATTTCAAGTTTCAGGAATGGGGGAATCAGGTACTGCCTGCGAATGCAATCTGGCCGCAGACTGTTACTAATGGTATCGTGCTCTGGGCCCTGGGAAACGGATTGATTACCGTGATACTACTGTTTGCCAGGTATCGAAGTACTGCGGCTCTCACACCATTGCTGACCGGCAGTGAAAAAATTTCTGTGTTTGGCTATGTGGTGAAATCTGCCATCCTGGCCCTGTTCATTAATCTCCTTTTATATGCATTATTATTGCTCGCTGATGGCTGGTTTACACTGGATTTCAGGTTCTGGGTGGTGGCGTTGAAACTGCTCTCCCTTGATCAGGCAATCAGTTTCCTGGCATACCTGCCGTTCTTTACCATCTTTTTCATAGTGCTCAGCGTTGCGATGCATCGGCAATTAGTGTGGGTAAACAAGGCAGGTGATGCACTGCCATTGCAGCGATCTATACTATATAACGCACTGGCTCTGGTTTTCGGCTTACTACTATTGTTGGCAATGCAATATCTGCAGCTGTTGACGGGTAGCACCATGCTATTCCCGGACCAGCCTTTATTAACCATTATTGCACTGCAATTCGTACCCCTACTCGGCTTTGTTGCCGCTACTTCAACCTGGTTGTATTCGATTACCGGGCGAATATATGCGGGTGCCTTTTTCAATGCGATTTTTGTAACATGGTATATAGTCGCAGGGCAGGCCACTCACTTTGCTCGTTAAACACTGAAATGATTCCTGCAGCAAAGAGTCGGCATCGGTATATAGTATCAGTTGCGTGAAAAATCTCTGATTCGGTCAGGCCATTCATTTGTTCACACGGTAAGGATCCGTTTGCGATGACCAAAATTTCTGTGCTCGACCTTGCTCCCGTTACCCAGGGCAGTACACCTCGTGATGCATTGCGTAATTCGCTGGATCTGGCACGGTACGCAGAGCAATGGGGGTATGAGCGATTCTGGGTCGCTGAACATCACAATATGCCGGGTATCGCCAGTGCGGCCACCTCCGTGGTAATCGGATATATTGCTGGCGGCACCTCGGCTATTCGTGTTGGAGCAGGTGGTATTATGTTGCCAAACCACTCGCCATTAGTGATTGCAGAACAATTTGGGACGCTGGCTTCACTCTACCCTGACAGAATTGATCTCGGTCTTGGTCGAGCGCCGGGTACCGATCAGATTACATCCCGCGCATTGCGAAGGACTCTGCATGGTAGTGTTGAAGACTTCCCGCGTGATGTGGTTGAACTACAACAATATCTCAAAGAACCGCAACCGGAGCAGCAGGTGACTGCGGTACCCGGTGCCGGCACCAATGTGCCGATATGGATATTGGGCTCAAGCCTGTTTGGTGCACAACTGGCGGCGATGCTGGGATTACCATTTGCTTTTGCTTCGCACTTTGCACCTGGCCAGATGAACGAGGCCATTGATGTTTACCGGGGCCGATTTAAACCATCGCTACAGTTGCAGGAACCTTACCTGATGCTGGGCTTCAACATTTGTGCTGCCGAATCCAGCGAGGAAGCGCATTATCTTCGCACTTCCTCTTTACAATCGTTCCTGAACCTGCGACGAGGCAGGCCCGGTAAATTACCACCGCCAATTGAAAACTTCGAAGCATCGATGGATCCTCAGGACCGTGCCTTGCTGGCGCAGATGAGCAGTTGCTCTGCAGTCGGGTCATTGGAAACGATTCGTAAAGAGATGCGTTCATTCATCATGCAAACCGATGCAAATGAGCTGATGCTGGTGTGCTCAATCTTCGAACACAAGAAGAGACTGCGTGCATTTGAGATTGCGGCTGAAGCAAGTAAGTTGATCACTGAATGACCTGGATAGGAAATACCTCCGGCTTTGCCGGAGGATTGTTATTGGGTTCTGTGCTGCTGATTCGCTTACGCAATTATCGCCAGACTTCCAGATTGTTCTCCCGACCGATTTCCCTGCACAGTTTGATATCCAGCAGCGCATTCATATGACAGGCAGTTAACATGCTCAAAACATCCTGCTGATCCGGATCACCGAGAGATGTAAACTCATCTTGTACCCGCTTTAACAAATAGAATCGATACGGTTGTGCCAGTGCCTTGATGGTGACACCCCGCACTTCAAACGAACCCTGGCCAACACCTCGTTCAACCTCTGTACCTGGTGCAAGATCATTCTGCAGGTCAAGCCATTCATTAATGCAATCTGCAGCCGCCCGGGTCTCGGGTACAAAATCAATGGCAAGTTGTTTCAGCAGGCTGACAAGTGATTCAGGAATCTGGTCTTCAGCCAGGTACTCACCATCCTGTTTTTCAAATTCACCCACATCCAACTCGGGTCTGTTCATACGCTCAACCCACCTGAAAAGCTGGATCGCTTCCGCTTGCATGAGTGACAGGGGTTTGGGATCTCGACCCAGATGACCAAACAAGGGTGCGATCATGCCAAAGTCACCAATACAGGGTTTGCCACCTAGCAAGTAGGGTTGATCAGAGAAATGTGCATTCAGTTTTTGTAGTAATTCAAGGTACAGGCTCTCGACCAACGCGAAGGTTTCCGGTACTGCGCCAAATGCCATGCAGGCAGCTCTCATTCGATCTGCTCCCTGTTCCGCATTCTGTGCTCGATCCGGACCGCGAGGGGTGAGCGATTGAAAGTGAAACCTTAGAAAATCTCCGTTCAGATCGGGAAAATTCCACCGGTAGTGCATGGCGGGTCGAAGCAGACCTTCGGCACCGATCACATCGAACAGTCTGCTTAAAATTCTTTGCTTTGGGGTTTTTGGTGAAAAAGCATGCCCATTCCGGTTTTCAAAGTGGTCAATTATCGCGGCTCCATCCCGAATCACTTCACCCTGGGCTGTTTCAATGGTTGGAAGGCTCCGACGCCCACCAGCCCGGGGTAGCACATGCTGCGCATAGTGACTGGTTAGCGGTGTGGTTTCCCGATAGGCAAGTCCCGCTTTAATCAAATAGCTACGTGCCCTGCCCGTATAGAGAGACAGGGACGAGCCGTATAGTGCAATTTCATTCATTGGCTATCCC
>CAZNFE010000215.1:0-5753 GCA_964571945.1 uncultured Pseudomonadales bacterium | reverse complement strand
GCCGGTTTCGGTCTGACAGTGCTTTGAAAAGTGCGGTCAGTTTATCCATTTATTTCTCCATTCAATTACATAGTTAGCCAAATGTCTAAGTAATATATGTAAAAAAAGGAACCCGGTCAAGCTCCTTTGTGGATTTTAGCGAAAATTAAACAAACAATCCGTATATGTGTGTCAGGCAGTAATAGATTCCCGCTATCTGTTTAACAGCGTGCGCAAACTCGCTCGATATGCGTCAAAATCGTCAATCGGTTTTGTGGCAATCCCACTGTCCATGGCGGCTTTGGCAACTGCCGGTGGAACTTCTTCAATCAACCGGGAATCGAAAGGCTTTGGAATCAGGTAGTCACGACCAAACTCGAGAGTTTCCCCCTTGTAGATGCTGGTCACCTCTTCCGTCGCTTCCATCGTGGCCAGATGGGCGATTGCTTTTACACAGGCTTTTTTCATATCCTCGTTAATTTCTGTCGCACCGCAATCAAGTGCGGCTCGGAAAATGAACGGGAAACACAGCAGGTTATTAACCTGGTTTGGATAGTCAGATCGTCCCGTTGCAATGATCGCATCCGGGCGTGCCTCCCTGGCGATATCTGGCATAATTTCAGGTACAGGATTGGACAGAGCCAGAATCAGGGGGTCAGCAGCCATGGATTCAACTCCTTCGCTGCCGAGTATGTTCGGTCCGGATAATCCCATGAAGATGTCTGCATCGACAATCGCATCGTTCAGGGTTCGGGCATTCGTATCTACAGCATAATCCTCTTTCCACTGATTCATGCCTTCCTTGCGACCTTTATAAATAACTCCTTTGCTGTCACACAGGATCACATTATCCTTGCCAAGCCCCATGTTCACTAACAAATTCACACAGGCGATACTGGCGGCTCCAGCACCAGATACTACCAGTTTCACATCTTCCAGAGACTTGTTCACGATTCGTAATCCATTGTAAATCGCCGCATTTGTCACAATGGCTGTGCCATGCTGATCGTCGTGAAATATGGGGATGTTCATGCGTTCTCGCAGTGCCTTCTCTACGATGAAGCACTCGGGCGCCTTGATATCCTCCAGATTGATCCCACCAAATGTGGGTTCAAGTGAGGCAATGATGTCAATCAAACGTTCCGGCTCCGTTTCATCGATCTCGATATCAAAGACATCGACGTTGGCGAACTGCTTGAACAATACGGCCTTTCCTTCCATGACTGGTTTTCCTGCCAGCGCACCGATTGCGCCCAGACCAAGCACTGCAGTGCCGTTGGAGATCACAGCAACCAGATTACCCCGGGCGGTGTATGCTGATGCCAGGGCATTGTCCGCCGCAATTTCTGTGCATGCCAATGCAACTCCCGGGGTATAGGCCAATGACAGGTCTCGTGGAGTATCCAGAGGTTTGGTCGCTCGAATTGCCAATTTACCCGGTGTGGGGAACTGATGGTACTTGAGAGTATCTTCTTTCAGTGAATCGGTCATGTGACTACCTGTTTGACATGGTTTTGAACGAACCTGCTGCTGTAAGAGCAGACATATCCTTTGTAATACTTCTCCCTCATCAAGAGGAATATCAGAGCCATGGACGAGGTTCTATGGCGAACAATTCCAACATTTCAGGGACTGCTTCCTCGTTGAGCGAAATGAGTAGCATCGATCTGTTTGAGTTTTCCAACAGTTGCGGCCAGCAGCAAACAATCGACAGGTGAATCGGAACTGTAATCTGGCGCGTATTATATCAGGTACACCAGGCAATAGAATGCAGAAGTATCAAGAATAATGGATTTACAGGCACGATAGTCCTGATCTCCGATTTTCTGACCCGGATCCATGAGGTCAAACCCAGGTATTTTGTCCCATATATTTTTGCCATCCTGGTGATGCTGATGTGGATGTTTCGCAACCTGGGGATTCTGCTGCATGACCGTGCGAACCGATTAGGAATTCTAGTTCAATACAGTGAAGCAAATGACATCAAAGCCCAGGAGTCATTCGAGAATGCAAAAAATGAGGAATTTATCAGGGAACTGCACAAGCTTTCTGTTGCACAGAAGTACAAAGATGCCTGGAATCTGTTGTCAGCGCGGATAAAACAGGATGGTTATACTTCAGAAGCGTTCCTGTTCAATCGTCTGCGAAAATTACAAGATCCATATCTGGGTCAAAGAATAGGTCAGGACCATATCGAAAGGCTGATTTCAAATAGAGAGTTCACTGAAGCCTGGCACGTATATGATATCTGTACCGCGACTCCCAAAATTGCATTCCGTCTATTGTCAGGCCGAGCCGGCTTACGGTTGGCAGAGACCGCTGATTCGTCAACCCGATCCGCTTGCATCGTGCAGGAACTGGACCAATTTGAGAAAAATTTTCCCAATCATCCGGCTATAACAGACGCCTTGCTTCTGGCAGCTCAAATCAATTGCAATCAATCCAGCGATTTTGATAAGGCGCGACGGATAATCGGCGAATTGGAATTGCGTTTTCCAGCAATACAGGGAAATGGGGGTTTTCGGGCTACCCGCACGATATTAGATAAGGCGACAGACCAGGCAACCCGGAATTGACAAGTTCAGTTGGCTAGTTGGTGATGATTCAGCTTGATGATCGCCTGATCAGTCAACACCTTCATTTCGCTTCGGAACGGCCAGGGCGATCCCATCAGCTGCAGCATCCCAATCCCTACCAGATCTTCCACCGGATCTATCCAGAATATGGTACCGGCAGCACCTCCCCAACTATACTCTCCTGCCGATGAGATAACGCCACTTTGAGCGGGGTCTGTCACAATGCCAAAGCCTAACCCAAAACCCGTACCGCGCCAGGTCGAGCGCAGATCGATGGTCGGTGATTCGCCTGAACCAGTTGCATGGACAGTTGCAGGTAGATGATTCAGAGTCATGTATTGAATAGTTTTTGGACTTAGTATTCTAACCCCATTAAAACTACCGCCATTTCTTAGCATCTCGGCAAACTTCATGTAATCACCGATAGTCGATACCAATCCACCCCCTCCTGAAAAAAATGTTACGTTCGTATACGACTGGTTATAGGGGCTATCCTGGGGTATAGCTGCCAGCTCTCTTTTTTCTGAATTCCAATAGTGATTACTGGGAAATCTATGTAGCTTATCAGCGGGGACACTGAAAAAAGTGTCTTCCATACCAAGCGGATCAAAGATCCTTTCCTTCAGAAAAACATCATAGGTTTGACCGCTGATCTTCTCGGCAACCGCTCCGAGTACATCGTAAGCAACACTGTAATGCCATCGTTCGCCTGGTTCGAACAGTAGTGGAATCCTGGAAAGTTTATCGATAAATTCATTCAGATTAGTAGAACCTAATAATTTGTCGTCCTGGTAACGCTGGTCAACCGGTGTGTTTCTGTGAAATCCATAGGTCAAACCAGACGTATGGGTCAGCAATTGATGCATGGTGATTTGGTTTTCTGCATCCACATACCGATCCTGTTTCCATACCTTCATGCTGACAAATTGCGGCAAGTATTTGGATAACGGGTCACTGAGCTGGAAAGCACCCTCTTCGTATAAAGTCATTAACGCAACTGCAGTAATCGGTTTACTCATAGAGTAAATTCGGAACAGTGTATCTTCAGCCAGAGGTGTATCGTTATCAACCCCAAAGGTTCCCGCTGCATTAACGTGTACGATTTTTCCATGTCGTGCAACCATGGTAATTACACCGGCAAGTTTCCCTTCTGCAACGTACTTCTGATCCAGACCAGTGAGACGCTCGAGGCGCTCACTGGACATCCCCATTTTTTCGGCACGAACTCTACCAAGGTCTTTTGCAAATCCAGGTAGCGAACACAGACAAGTGATTATCAGAAGAAAAATACGTAGTTTCATTACAATCGATCTTCCTACATGTTTACCCTGAACAGAAAGTATTTATTGATCCGGAAGGTTTTCATAGTAGGGAACAGCTGTTTCTGATTTTGATTCGTCAGTTTCGTCCCCCCCACCCATCACGATACCCATGCTGGGTTCAATCACTTCAGGATCGATAGAAACATTAATACAGGTCGGCACCTTGCTTTCAATTGCGGTTTCCAGAGCTCGTTGCATAGCCGCCTTTATATCTGCAATGGTATTCGCTCTTTCACCAGCTCCGCCGAAAGCGACACAGACCTGCTCGTAATTTGAATCCTCAAGTTTTGTAGCAACGGTATGGTTATGCCCGAACATGGCGCGCTGCCCATGCCAGGACATACCCCAGGCCTGGTTATTCAGAATCACGGTGATAACGGGTATATTATGCCGCACCATGGTCTCGAATTCCTGGATGTGAAATCCAGCGGCACCATCTCCCGTAACCAGTACGACCGGATTATCCGGGTAGGCGAGTTGCGCACCCATCGCCATGCCTGGACCAATTCCAAGGCAACCCAAATAACCGTGAGTTAACAGACCACCGGGTACATGCACTTTTGCTGCATGTTGAATCCATAGACTGGATTCGCCTCCATCACCGACGAAAATCGTATTCTCCGGACAGGCTTCCGTGATTGCTTTAACCGCATGATACGGATGCACGGGTTTGTTTTCCTGCTCCTGCCAATCTGCAAACAACAGATCCATGGCCCCTTTTAGACCACCCATACCTTCAGCCCAGGTGCTCCAGTCCGGTAACGTTTTTTCCTGAGTTGCAGCGCAGAGTGCTTTCAGCGTTTCACGGACATCTGCAACAACCGGCAATGCAATGTCTCGAATACGCCCCATATCAGCCGCTTCAATGTTGACCTGTATGATAGTAGCGTCACCGGGAACAATTACTTCTGATCGCCCCCCGGTGAATAGACCCAGGCGTGCACCCAGCATCAAAATAGTATCTGGCGCACCGATACCGAACATTCCTGCCGCTGCCAATGCAGTAAAAGAACCGCAGTTCAGCGGATGCTCCGGCTCCATCATACCGAAGGCTTTATTGTTGTGTACCACGGGAATGTTTGTCTGCTCGGCAAACAGCTTCAGTTCAGCCTGGCTTCGAGAGAAACTCGATCCTGCACCAACCATGATGATTGGTCGCTCAGCTTGCTCCAACAAACCAATTATTTCAGCGACTGTGCTCGCAGATGGTGCCGGGGCGCCAGGGACATAAAAATTATTAGATTCTCGTACAGCTGCCTGATCAACCGAGCCAAACAGCACGTCGATTGGAATTTCAATCAACACCGGGCCGGGCTTTCCGGAAGTTGCTTTTCGAATAGCCAATTCGATCAGCTCGGGAATACGCTCTGTATGGGTTATTTTATATGCCCATTTTGTCGTCGGCGTGGCCATCGCAATCTGATCTATTCCGCCTTGCAGCGGATATGTCTCATCTTCTCGAATGGGTGCAGCACCAACAATGAACAGCACCGGTACCGCATCCAGATGGGCGTTTACGATGGCAGGGAATGAGTTCGCAAAGCCAGGTCCCGCAGTCACTACACATACCCCAAGACCCGCGGTTACTCTCGCATAGCCATCTGCAGCATGTCCTGCTGCTGCCTCGTGACGGGTATCCGTCAAGCGAATTCCGTGGCCATCGCAAGCCACCAGAAAAGCGTCCAGATGACCGCCCTGCAACGCAAAGACATCTTTAACTCCGGCACGTTCTAACGTCCGTGCGAGCAGTTCACCCCCATCCACTTTTGCCATGATAATCCCCTCATTTTGATGCTGAATTCTCGTTTCAGTTAATAACATTCCTCCGGTAAAGCCGGAGGTATTTCGATCGGGAGCCCCTCAAAGGGGCTGATGA
>CAZNFE010000214.1:0-5757 GCA_964571945.1 uncultured Pseudomonadales bacterium | reverse complement strand
AAATGTAATATTTACAAGGTTAAAATCAAGATGGATGACCTGCAACTGGGTTATTAGCCCGCATCAAGCCTGTCAATATTCCGCTTTGGGATCCAGGGCATCCTGGAGGCCGTCGCCCAGAAAGTTGAAACAAATCACGGTGATGAATATCAACATGCCCGGGTAAAAAGCCAGTTCCGGTGCTTCCCAGATCAGCTCCTGGGCATTGGTAAGCATATTCCCCCAACTGGGCATGGGCGGCTGTATGCCAAGTCCAAGAAAGCTCAAAACTGACTCCAGCAGGATGACATTACCGACTGAGAGCGTCACCGCAACAATTATTGTCGATATCAGGTTGGGTAATATGTGATTGAACATGATGTGAAAATGTCCGGCACCTACGCCTTCCGCTGCCATAACGAATTCCCGTTCTTTGATGCTTAACGTTGCTCCTCTTACCAGGCGGGCTACCGTCGTCCAGCCAACCAGTGCCACGATCATTACAATCCGATAAAAACTGACTTCCTCAGAATTGATCAGCTCTTCCGGTAGACCTATTTTTTCGAGATCCAGTGCAGCGAGCACAATCAGCAGTGGCAACAACGGCAGCGAGATCACTGCATCCGTGATTCGCATGAGCAAAGCATCAAGGCGGCCGCCAAAGTAACCGGCAGTGAGTCCGATCACAGTGCCGATGGTCGCTGCAACACAGGCAGCGGTGAGCCCGGTAAACAGAGATATTTGTCCACCATAGAGCAGGCGTAAAAAAACATCGCGCCCTAATTCATCCGTACCGAAAATATGTGCGTCAGAAGTCGGTTGCATGCGATTGAAAAGATCAACCATATTTGCATCCATGCCTAACAACTTTTCGATAGTGGGCGCCAGCACTACCAGAATGATAAGAAACAGTAATATAAGAAGACTGCAAATCGCGAGTTTATGACGGCGAAATCTCTTTAATGCTAACCATAATGGTGAGTTTCTGTTCATGCTTCACTGACTCCCAGAGTAATCCTCGGGTCAAGCCAGGCATAGCATATATCAGCCAATAAACTCCCGGTGAGCGTGAGTGTTGTTGCGAACAGAAGTGCGACTAATGCCAGGTTAAAATCATTTCCCATCACGGAATCAAAGATCAGTTTGCCCATGCCGGGCCAGGAATAGATGGTTTCTGTTATCAGTGCACCGGAGAACAAGGTGCCAAAATCCAGTGCCATGATCGTGACCACGGGAATCATGGCATTGCGAAGTGCATGACGCCACACAACCCGCATTGCACCGGCTCCTTTGGCTTTTGCTGTTCTGATGTAGTCCTGTCGCAGCACTTCCAGCATGGAAGAGCGCACATAGCGTGCATGACCACCAACCGTTGCAATTGTTATGGTGGCTGCCGGTAATATGAGATACCTGAAACTTTCCCAGAACCCCGCATCACGTTGCGCAATACCACCGGCAGGTAACACTCCGAGGATTACCGAAAACAGGATGATGAGCATGAGAGCCAGCCAGAAGGAAGGAATGGAGATACCGGCAAAAGCAAACAGGTTTACGCCGTAATCAAAGATGGATCTGGGTTTAGAGGCGGCCAGTGTGCCGACGGGGATTGCGATGCAGATGGACATGGCTAGCGCCAGACCCAGCAAAATGACAGAGTTCCCGAGCGCTGGCAGTAATACCTCAAGCACCGGTTTGGCAAATAGCCTTGAGTGCCCCAGGTCGCCGGAAAGTGCAGCTGTCAACCAGTTCCAGTAGCGCTGCTGGATCGGCAGATCAAGACCATAGAGTGCCCGCAGATGAGAAGCATCAGCGGGTGTCATATTCGGGTCGGCACTGATCATCTGATCAATCGGATCACCGGGCATCAGGCCAATCAGACTGTAAATAACAAATGACATAACCATAATCACCAGCAATGCCTGCATCGTTCTGCTAAATAGAAATCGAGTCATTGCTGCTGATCCTTTGCGTGGCAGGCAGCGAGATGCGCTGAGTCAGGTTTAATCGTCTCCAGCACCGGTGGCGCAGTGCGGCAAACTTCTGACGCGTGTGGGCAGCGCGGATTAAAGGCACAGCCGGTCGGTGGAGTGAGGGGGCTGGGCGGGTCTCCCTGGAGTATTCGACCGATGCGTTCTTTATTGGAAACCACGGAAGGCACCGAGTTCAGCAGGGCTTTCGTGTAAGGATGTACTGGATGATCGAACAGGTCCTCTTTTGAAGCCACCTCAACGATTCTGCCCAGATACATTACGGCAATTCGGTCGGCCAGATGGTGCACCACGGCAAGGTCATGGCTAATGAATAAATAGGTGAGCCGGAATTCGTCGCGCAAGTCCATCATCAGATTCAGAATCTGGCTTTGAACAGAAACATCCAGTGCCGAAACAGGCTCATCCGCAACAATAAAACCAGGGTTTAAAACCAGTGCTCTGGCGATTGATATGCGTTGTCTTTGACCGCCGGAAAATTCGTGGGGATACTTTTTTAGATCCAGGGCAGTGAGCCCCACGGAATCCAGAAGCGCTGCGGCTTTCTGCTGTCGTTGTCTGGGCTCATAGAGTGAAAATATCTGCATCGGTTCAGTCAGGATGGTTGCCACTGTGTGCCTCGGATTAAGCGATGAGACGGGGTCCTGAAATATCATTTGCACCTGACGCCGGATGGGCTTTAGTTGTTTGCGATTCAGTCCATTTACGACTTTTCCGTCAATACGCAGTGTACCCTCGCTGGGTTGGTAAAAAAGAGCCAGCATGCGGCCCAGGGTAGTCTTACCGCACCCGCTCTCGCCGACCAGTGCCAGGGTTTCTCCCTTACCGATTTTCAGCGAAACATCAGATACAGCTCGTAGTTCCTTTTTTTCAAGCCCGGCTGGACCCGCTACGTTCAGCATGAACCGCTTGGAGATGTGCTGCATGTCGATCATGCTATGGTTTTCCACTGACCACCTCATAGCAATTTACGCGATGCGTTGATGATAGATCGACCGGATCTGGACTTTGCAATCCGCAACGCTCGGTGGCCTTGCTGCAGCGTGGTTTAAAATAGCACCCTGCCGGACGCTGACCAGGGGCTGGCACACGACCGCTGATCGAAGGAAGACGCGTCAGGTTCACATCGATTCTGGGCGTTGTCGCCAGCAATGCACTGGTATACGGGTGTTGAGGATCTGCCAGTAGTTCACCTGCACTGGCCTGTTCAATTATCTTTCCTGCATACATCACTGCAATATCATCGGCCATTCTCGCAACCACACCGAAATCGTGACTTATGAACAAAATCGCTGTGCCATATCGTTCCTGCAGGTCATGCATCAGATCCAGAATTTGCGCCTGAATGGTCACATCCAGTGCCGTGGTGGGTTCGTCCGCAATCAATATATCCGGTTCGCAGGCCAGAGCGATGGCGATCATCACCCGCTGACGCATTCCGCCGGAAAGTTGGTGAGGATAGTTCTTAGCTCGCTCGCTTGCATCAGGAATACCCACAGAGGAGAGCATCTCGACGGCTTGTTGCCACGCCATCGATTTGTTTAGGTCACGATGCAACAGGAGCGATTCAGCCACCTGGGTGCCGACTGTAAATACCGGATTCAAGGCGTTCATGGGTTCCTGAAAGATCATCGAAATGCGATCACCGCGAATGACCTGGATTGCCGATTCTTCCAGGTTGACCAGTTCCTGACCCTTGAAGTTTACAGATCCCGAAATGATTCGTCCGAACGGCGGTAATAGTTTTAACAGGGAAAAAGCAGTCACCGATTTACCGCACCCGCTCTCCCCTACCAGAGCCAGGGTTTCACCCTGACAAAGATTAAATGTCACGTTTTCAATGACCGGTACCAGGCCGTCATCAGTATCGAAACCGATGCTCAGATCGCTCACTCTGAGAATGGCTTCACCGGATGAACTCATTGGATCCGGCTCCAGTTTTCTACCCACAGGCTACTTGGACTCAGATGCCCGGTAGGTACCAGGCCATGCAGCCACTTTGGCAGCACATGGGTATTTGCTCGAAAAAAGAGCGGAATCACAGGGATTTCAGTTGTGTAAACCTGCTGGATTTTCTTCCACAGCGGTACTCTCTTGTCCGGATCCAGCTCGGCTTCAACCTGATCGATCAGCTCATCCATTTCGGGATTTGAAAACGAGGAGTAATTTTGTCCTGAAAAATTGTTCTCGGGAACCGGAATCTGGATGGAATGCAGTGTGGTCCTGGGAACCAGTTCAGGTGAGCTGATCCAGGCATACATGGCCATCCCGGTAAACTTTCGTTCCCGGGTGGTTTGACCGAAAAATACTCTGGGTGCTTCATTCTTGATTCGAATATCGACGCCTATCTGCCGCAACTGGCTCTGCAGTACCTGTTCTACCAATTCTCTGGTCTTGTCACCTGCAGTGGACATAAGTTCCAGCCGCAGCGGTTCCCCTTTGTCGTTGTACCGGATACCTCTTCTGGTGGTGGACCAACCGGCCTTGTCCAACAGTGCAGCAGCTTTCCGGGGTTCATATGCATACAATATTGGCTGTCTGGTATACACTCGATCAAGAGGGCTTACCATCGAATTGGCAACTGGTTGTCGGCCATCAAACAAACGCTCACTGATGGTTTTTCGGTCCATGCCGTACAGCAAGGCTTGCCGGACGCGCAGATCGGCGAGAATCGGGTTCTGCAGATTGAGATCGATATGTTCGTACTGTAACCCCGATTTATAGATCACATTGAACTGGGTGCCGTGCCGCTTTTCAAATGCAATGGCCTGATCCAGTTGCAGCCCGAGTTCACCGGCTATCATGTCCACGTTGCCCGAGAGCAAATTTGCTTCCATCGCAGATGTATTTTCAATGGATCGAATGATTATCTTGTCAAAGTAAGGGGTTTTGCCATTCCAGTATTCATTTTTTTCCAGGACGATATAGGAACCCCTGACGGCTTCAACAATGCGGTAGGGTCCTGAGTAAAGACCCGGGTTTGTGGTATCGGAGTCATAGAGAGTCCGATTTTTGTATTCCGCTGGTGCTCGCTCGAATATTGCTCGCTCCAGGTGTTCGGGTAGTATTGTGGTTGCGTTTAACTGGTTAAAGTTAAAGGTTCGCCGGTCCGAGTGTAGCGTGAAATGTTTGTCGTCCAGAACGTCAATCTGATACGTCTGTCGATATGTTTCAATTGCGGTGGTACCGGAAAGTGGGTGTTTACCCACTTCGAAGGTGAATTCAACATCACGGGTTGTTATTGGCGTACCGTCTCCCCAGAATGCGTCCGCGGGTATCTCGTAGGTGGCTGCAATGCCATCGGTCCCTTGCGGGGTTTGCTCCAGTACCGCCAGACCATTTTCGATGGTAGGTAACGTTGCACAGGCCCGGCATACCAGTTGCCAGGATGCGTTGAATGCCGTGATTGGTCTCTGCACAAAGCCAAGCGTGTATGATTTCGCTACCATGGATTCGATATTGGGGTGCAAATTGGAAGGGTATTGGGTAATGCCGATTTGCAATGTCTTCTGATCCTGCGCGCGAGCCGCTGCTGAAAGTGATACCACAATGAGCAGGGTCAGGATCTGGCGTACGTAGTTGATCATCAATTTACCTCAGTTGTACGTGCAATCTTTATCAGCTAGCCGGTCCGGTAGGATGATAGAAGGTTTTACCCGGGAAGTTTTTTGATACACTTCATCAATAGCCAGAGTAGCTACTTCTGCCGGTCATTCGGGGGCAGCGGGTAAGTCTGTGGCTGTGTCTGCGCCGAACGATAGAGCGCCGGCTCATACTGCATATGTCTGAC
>CAZNFE010000213.1:0-5812 GCA_964571945.1 uncultured Pseudomonadales bacterium | reverse complement strand
TGATACTCCTCAGCGCCGGCATAGCGAGTCCTCCCATGGAGAAAGGCAGGATAAAAACGATCGCCTTGCGGCCTGTTTTTGGAAATTGCACTTGAATCCAGTTCATCGGGCGGGTCCATCCGGATCTTTCCAAATTCTCGTTTTCGGCATGTTAGACTATAAAGTCGAACATCAGTATTGATCACAACGCTTTGCGTAAGAATGTTTCAGGTGAATATGAGTCCGCTGAACCAGGCAACTAATCTGCTCGTTTTGCTGGGACCAACAGCCAGCGGTAAGACCCGGTTGGGGGTTGAACTGGCGCAATATATAGGCGGTGAAATACTCTCAGCAGACTCACGACAGGTATATCAGGGACTGGACATTGGGAGCGGTAAGGACCTTCAGGAATATGGCGAGACACCTTATCACCTGATTGATATCGTCAGGCCCGGCTATGAATTCAACCTGTTTGATTATCAGCAACATTTCTTCGCTGCTTTCTCGCTGGTCCAGTCCCGCGGGAAACTCCCTGTTCTGGTCGGTGGTACTGGCCTGTATATTGATGCGGTAATCAATGATTATGACCTGGTTGCTGTACCAGAAAATACGGAGCTTCGTGAAGAATTAGCCAGTTTGAATCTTGAACAGCTAACCGATCGTCTGCAGAGCTACGGGTTACCATTGCACAACACAACCGACCTGAAACACCGGCCCCGCCTCATTCGGGCAATAGAAATTGCTGCCAGCAGAGATGCCGGTTCCAGTGCTGTTGCAGAACACGTGAAACCGCAGATTAAACCGCTGGTGTTTGGCATCAGATTTCCTCGCGAGGAACTGAGAAAAAGGATCACTAACAGGCTCAGATCCCGTCTGGAAGAGGGTCTGATTGAGGAAGTTGAGAAGCTTTATGAACAAGGCCTATCGATGGAGACACTGGATTTTTATGGGCTTGAATATCGATATGTGGCCCGTTTTATCGCAGGCAAATTGAATCGTAATGATATGTTCCAGAAACTGAATTCTGCCATCCATCAATTGGCCAAGCGGCAGGAGACATGGTTCCGCCGAATGGAGCGACGAGGCACGATTATCCATTGGCTGGATGGGCAACAAGATTTAATGGCCCAGGCGCGATCCATACTGGACGGGTAGTTCAGCTTGGATGTAATCATATCTGAACGACGGCAGTCCGGTTATCATCTGCATTGCAGACAGTAACCGTCGACGGGCGAATGCATAGCAAACGCTGAGAGACAGGAGGCGTGCGCCCGCTGCAGGAATTGAAATCAGGGGTTTTTCCTCAGTCGATCCGTATCAGATCAGGATTGAGAAACCACTTAATGCTTATCCCCCAGACGTTCAAAGTCAGGTGCTCGTTGCTCAATGTAGGAGCGTACGCCCTCTACTGCATCAGCATGAGACAACGCCTGCCATTGAACGGTGTCTGCTTCTCGGAGAGCATCTTCAAACATGCTGCCCGCATGACGATATACCAGGCGTTTTGTATGTGCCATGGAGCCTGGTGACACAGTTGCTGCTAATTGTCGTACATAATCACAGGCATTATTCAGGAGGGTGTCCGGTTCGGTCAGGTACTGCACCAATCCCAGCCGAAACGCTTCCTCTGCATGAATTTTCCGTGAACTCCAGAGCATGTCCAGCGCTGCTCCGGTACCGACCAGTTTAGGCACGATCCAGCTGGTACCGTGTTCGGCAATCAGACCCCGCTTACTGAATATCGAGATGAAACTTGCTTGTGTGGATGCAAATCTTACATCACAGACAGTCGCCAGCACGAATCCACCCCCGGCCGCCACACCATTCACTGCAGCGATCACCGGTTTTTCGACGGACCAGAGATACGTAAACAAGCCCGGAATATCTTCGCTTTGCTCCTCCACTGGTCTGGAACTGGCACCACGGGCTGTTGCTTCCAGTTGTTCTGCATCAAGCCCTGCACAAAAGCCCCGTCCTTCGCCAGTAATCACGATACCTACTACCCGACGATCATGTTGAGCCTTATCAACGGCTTCACGTAATTGGGTCAGTGTAGTGTGCGTAAAAGCGTTCAGTTTGTCCGGTCGGTTGAGGCGAATGATCGCGACGGGATCATCAACTTCATAAAGAACGTCAGTCGGTTCAGTCATAGCAGAGCTCCATAGATCATCTGAATTGGGCAGAGGCTAGCACAGATTTGTGGACAAGCTCCAGTTCATCCAATCGATTATCCAGCAGTTTCTGCAGCCGGTATTAATGGTGTATATGCGATGACTATCAGAATTCGGTATTTAAACCTCGATCAGAGCTCAATTGGGAGTACCTGAGTTTCCTTAATCTCTTCCATCACTACATAGGTCCTCGATTCATTTACACCTGGCAGCGTTAAAATCGTCTCACCCAACAGTTCCCGATATGCGGCCATATCGGCGACCCGCGCTTTGATCAGGTAATCAAAGTTACCTGAGACCAGATGGCACTCGAGCACCATTGGCAATTTCCGTACTGCCTCGCGGAATTCGTCAAACACGTCCGGTGAAGTTTTGGTTAGTGATATTTCCACAAACACCAGCAACTCCAGATTGAGCAGTTGGTGGTCCAGCTTTGCGCGATACGCCTGTATGTAACCGGTTGTTTCGAGTGCCTTGACTCTTTCCGCACACGGGGTCGCACTCAGGTTTACCCTGCGGGCCAGTTCCGCATTGGAAATTCTGGCATTGGTTTGCAATTCCCGGAGTATTTTCCGGTCTATTCGATCCAGTGGTTTAGCCTTTAAAATCATAAATTAAACCATTTTTATCTCATAATATGTAATAAATGTAGAGTATATCACTGTTAAATATTGAAAAGACAGGGAGATAACCTTTTGAGCTGGAGTGTATACTTTATCTTGTTTGTTCACTAGCCGAATCGAGGATCGAACATGTTGATCGGAGTTCCAAAAGAAATAAAAAATAATGAATTTCGGGTAGGTCTGATCCCTGCGGTTGTCAGGGAATTGGTCCATCATGGACATAAAGTCGTGGTTGAGACGGGTGCCGGGTTGGGTATTGGTGCTGAAGATGCAGATTTTAAACAGGCCGGTGCAAACATGCTCGACACGGCAGCCGAGGTATTCGAAAAAGCGGACCTGATCATTAAGGTAAAAGAACCCCAGCGCACCGAACGGCAGATGTTACGCAGAGATCAGACCCTGTTTACCTATCTGCATCTGGCACCGGATATAGACCAGACAGTCGATCTGGTAGATAGTCGAGCCCTCTGTATTGCGTATGAAACGGTCACGGATAGCAATGGACGTCTACCCCTCCTGGCACCCATGTCTGCAGTGGCTGGTCGTATGTCGATTCAGGCCGGTGCCAGATGTCTGGAGAAAGAAAATGGTGGCAGCGGCATCCTGTTGGGCGGCGTGCCGGGAGTAGCTCCAGCGAAAGTATTGATACTGGGTGGCGGAGTGGTTGGCTCGAATGCTGCACAAATGGCCGTTGGACTGGGTGCCCAGGTTACCATTCTGGATAAGTCGCTCGAAGTTCTCCGACAACTGGATATGCATTTTGGAAATCGTTTACATACTGTCTATTCAACTCGTGATGCGATTGAGCAATATGCATTGGAAGCTGATCTGATCATAGGCGGGGTATTAGTCCCCGGTGCATCAGCACCGAAATTAATCTCAGCCGACATGATCAAGCACATGCGCAAGGGATCCGCAGTCGTTGATGTCGCGATCGACCAGGGCGGTTGTTTTGAGACGTCTCATGCCACGACCCATGCTGATCCTGTTTATCTCGTCGATGATATAGTCCACTACTGTGTGGCAAACATGCCGGGTGCGGTTGCCAGAACGTCAACCTATGCTCTGAATCATGCGACGTTTCCGTACGTGCTGGAGTTGGCAGATAAAGGGGTTCGTGCCGCACTAGCGTCGAATTGCCATTTGCTGAGAGGGCTCAATGTCTGCAAAGGGCAGGTAACCAACGAATCGGTTGCCGAGGTGCATAATCTGGCATATGTGGCACCCGAGACAGCGCTGGAATCAGCCTGATAATAATCCTGGTCATTATGGCTTCCTCATCTTCTGGCATCTAACATCCCGAAATGGCTCGGGCTAGTTAAATGGGGACTGTGCCTTCTTTATTCGTGGTGACTTATTTTACTTAGCTGCCCTCTGGATCTGATACAGGTATCCAGATCGTTAAGAATTCCATTTTGGATACTGTAAATCCAGCCGTGCACTGAAAGTTCTTGACCCTTTTCCCAGGCACTCTGTACCGGAGTTGTATTGCACACATTTTCTACCTGCTTCAGTACATTCAGTTCGCACAACAGATCCAGCTTTTCATGGGGCTCTTTTTCATCCAGTAACTTGGCATTAGCACTACTAACATCATTTATGTGGCGCAGCCAGTTATCGATCAGACCATGCTGACTGTCTTCCATTGCGGCCTCTATCCCTCCGCAACCATAGTGGCCACAGACAATGATATGTTTTACTTTCAGTACTTCAACTGCGTACTGAATTACTGAGAGACAATTCAGGTCTGTATGTATGACCAGATTCGCGACATTTCGATGCACAAATATCTCACCTGGGGGCAGATCTACTATCTGATTTGCAGATACTCTGCTATCTGAACAGCCGATCCAGAGATAATCGGGTGCTTGCTGCCGGGACAATTGCGTGAAGAATTCCGGATCCCTCTCTTTAATTTCGCTGGCCCATGCCCGATTTCTGGCAAAAAGATGGTCTACTGTTTTCATCTTCCAGCTGGCTCCTGTATTAAATGTGTTGCGTACCATCATGCGTGAAGTGAAATCCAATGCTTTTCTGTACTTCTTCGCTGTCCCTGCTCTGATTCTCTCTGACCAGGTGTCCCAGGCGAAGCGCCGGGATCACCTGGATGGTGTGCATCATTCTTTGTGCACTGATTGTCTGCTCAGTTGCCATACTTTTGCCCGAATTGCATCGGGAGCTAGCCTGAGGATCAACTGCGCCAGGATGGCGAACAAAAAGGGCAGCACACCCGCCGCATCATGTTTGTAGAGATACCACCTTACCCGACATTCATTGCGTAGATTTTGCCAGCCACCGCGACGGCTGATGGTACCGCGATTGAATCGATAGTATTGCAGCGGCTCCGGCAGATTGTGGAATTGTGCTCCTGCAATCAGCAGCTTGCACCACAGGAAATAATCTTCGAGATACTGGAGGTCCGGATAACCTCCGACCCGTTTGACAAGCTCGGTTCTAAAACACACGGCCGGGTGATTAATTGGATTGCGATAAACGAATTGCTTGCTGATTTCAGCATGATTAACCAATACCGGCTTTAATCGCTTTGCATCCACGGGTTGCTCATCGAATTCGTACATGGCGGCGCTTAGGACGCCTGTATCAGGGTGAGTATCCATGAATTCTATCTGACGTCTGAATCGATCTTCCATTGCGATATCATCACTATCCATGCGCAATACATAGTCGCTGGTACATTTTTCCAGCCCCTCGTTCAGGGCGGTGGTCAGACCCCGATTTTCGGGGAAAGAGATGATCCGGAACAGATCAGGTTGCTGTTCTACATGTGCATCAATTATTGCATCCAGCGCAGTACTCAAAGGGCCGTCTTTGATGAGAATAATGCGGTTGATCTGGCTCGCCTGACGAGTGATGCTGGCCAGACACGCATCCAGATATGCCGCTCTTTCTGCGGCGTAAACGCTGATTAATACATCTGCACTGCCCACTTTATTCCCGTTCGACGGACTTTCCTGTGAAAACATTTTATTGAAAGCGAAAACCCCCGGCTTTGCCGGGGAGATTATCAGTGTCCATTCA
>CAZNFE010000212.1:0-5834 GCA_964571945.1 uncultured Pseudomonadales bacterium | reverse complement strand
TTTCGGCGTACCTCTATTGCCGGGCACTGATTAAACGAAGGCTAAAAGAGCTGACTGATTTAAGTTCCGGATAAAATGTTTGCAGAAACTAATCGGCGTATTCCCGAATCAATTCGCCATCAAACTCACTCCAGTCCTTCTTTCGCAACTGCCAGCTTCTCCCCCAATAGATAAATGGTGTGTCAACCAGCGCAATGATAACTTTGAATAGATACTTAGCCAGTCCCAACTGGATAGCTACCGTGAGATCCACCACACCCCACCAGACAATCAAAGAGTAAACAATCGTATCCAGTGCCTGTGAACTCATGGTGGAGAGGTTGTTTCGGATCCAAAGGTGTTGCTCACCGGTGTATTCCCTGATGACATGAAAAATCCAGACATCGAAACGTTGGCTGATCAGGTATGCAAGCAGTGAGCCGAATACGAAACGAGGCGTGAAGTTAAACAGAGTGGCAAACGCATTGTGTACGTCTGCCGAGAATTGAATGGTTTTCGGATTTGTGGATGGAAGAAAAAGCATGCTGATCGAAATCATGACAACGATGATCACGCTGGCTACGAATCCGGTCATCACCGCCCGGTTAGCTTCTCGTTTCCCGTACTTTTCACTGAGAAGATCTGTTGCGAAGTAGATACCCGAATAGAGTATCACTCCGAGGCTGGTCTGCAGATCACCAACAACAGGCAACCAGATGATGGTAAGTTTCGGTCCCTGCAGATTTGCCATCAGGATGCTGAGGATGATACTGGCATACAAACCGGTCTTCCCGAACAGGCGATACAGCAACAGCGCGAAGCTGAGATCAAGAGAAATAGTCATCAGCCACAATAGCGTCTGATGACCTCCGGTAAAATCTGCCAGAAAGTCAAACAAGTATGTACCTGCGTTGCTCGTGAATTCGTGCTCAGTGTAGCATGGCTATGCAGGCGAATCGGGATTTGTTACTCCCTGGTGCGATTCAGCGAATCCGGGCTGTAACCGGCCCTGGTTCAGAATTTCTCTCAATAATTCCCTGATTTTCCCATGCACCGATGCAAAGCACTGTACAAAGACTCTGCCACTGACATACCCTAGTCCATTGACTAATAACGATCCCCAAGAGAATTGCAATGACCTGGAACTATGGTGATATGTATGAGGCGATCGCAAAAGCGATGCCGGAAGATCAGGCTGCATTAATACATGATGGGAAAATAACCACCTGGAAGGAGTTGGATCGACGCTCGAATAATGTCGGGCGATCGTTGCTGGAAATGGGCGCTGTCCCGGGAGATAAAGTAGCCTTTTACATGCGCAATCATTCAGCCTACATGGAAACTCTGGCTTCCTGCTTTAAAGCAAGGTTGACCCACGTAAATGTAAACTATCGGTATGTGGAAGATGAATTGTGGTACATCATCGATAATTCGGACTCGAAAGTAGTTGTTTTTGCAGCCGAATTTGCACCTCAGATAGAGCAGCTTAGAGCAAGGTTACCCAATGTATTTTTGTGGTTACAGGTAGACGATGGTCATCCAGGCTGTGATTTTTCCCAGGGCAATTCTGATAGCCGGTTTGAGCACTTTGAGGTGCTTGCCAATGCAGGTCAGGGTGAGTCATTGCAGCTCGACAGACTACCGGACGACCTGATATTTCTTTATACCGGTGGTACAACAGGCATGCCGAAAGGTGTGATGTGGGGGCATGAGGACCTGTGGATAGCCGGGGGGGCAGGTGCGAATCCGGTCGCTTTGCTGGAGGCACCAGCGACACTGGAAGAGCATGTTGAAAACATCAGGCAGATTGGTGGCTCGCGAAATATGCCCGTTTGCCCGCTAATGCACGGTACTGGCCTGCTTACCGGGATTGGTGTGCTGGCGCGGGGAGGCTGTGTCGTAACCATAAGTGGTACGCATTTTGATCCGGCCGAAGTCTGGCAGACTGTTGCCAGTCAGCAGGTCAACTCGATGGCCATTGTAGGTGATGCATTCGCCCGTCCGCTGTTGCAGGAATTGGATAAAAATCCAGACAAGTATGATTTATCGTCATTGCTGGCCATTGTTTCATCAGGGGTTATGTGGAGCCCTGAAGTTAAACAGGGCTTGATTAAGCATAATCCACAGATGTCGCTGGTTGATTCTTTCGGTGCATCTGAAGCAGTAGGATTCGGTCAATCTGTAACCACGGCAGATTCAGGGGCTGCGGTGGCCAGATTCAGTATTGGTGAATTTACCCGGGTATTTTCGGAGGACCATAGGGAAATTTTGCCGGGTAGCGATGAACCCGGATTTGTCGCTCGCTGTGGTGGCATCCCAAGAGGTTATTATAAAGATGAAGAGAAGACAGCCAGGACATTTCCGGTCATCGATGGTGTACGTTATTCCATACCGGGAGACTGGTGTCGGGTTGAGGCAGATGGCACCATCAGACTGCTGGGCCGAGGCAGCGTGTGTATCAACACGGCTGGTGAAAAGGTATATCCGGAAGAAGTGGAAGAAGTGCTCAAGACCCATGCTGATATTGAGGATGCACTGGTGGTAGGCGTGCGAGATGAAAAATGGGGTCAGTCAGTGACAGGAGTGGTTAAATTACACGATGGTGTGGTGTTGGATGAAGAGTCAGTAAGGCAGTACATTCGCAAACATCTGGCTGGATATAAATGCCCGAAGCGAATTCTCGCTATCGAGAACATCGGCAGAGCAGTGAATGGTAAAGCAGATTACAAGGCGATCACACAATTTGCTGAAAGTACTCTTGGCTTGTCCTGATACAAGTCCATAGCCAAGTATAGGAAAATCCGGCTGGAACAGCTGGCATCGGCATGATGCGAATGAGAGTTGTGACAATACCGGTCGAACGGGGATTGGTCAGTTAAACGTATGTGCAGATCGGTGGATTGTGGTGTAAAGTAGAAGCAAAATCTCCTGAAGTGCAGGTGTGTGTTACCCAGCAGTGCAATCAGTGATATTTTATCGTTATATTGGTGGATGCTTTATCAGTAATAGGAAATAGTTGTGGAGCGGAGAAACTTTCTCAAGATTTGTTCGGCCGGAACCGTAGCCGTCATGGGCAGCCATCTGGGATTGAAATCAACCCGGCATCGATCGGTTTTGTATGAAGACTTCGATTCCGGCTCCATCGATTTGAGCATTGATTCTCAGTATTTGAAATCGCCTTCCCCGAATTTCAACGACTACCTCAGTTCGTTTCAGAAAGGCAAGTCAGGTGCGGCATCGAGCCAAAGTAATCTGCGCAACTACATTGCCAAAATGAAGGCATTCGAGCAGACCCATCAAGACGATATTTTTGTGGATGCTGAAAAGTATAGACTGTTGTTGTCCACGTTCAAGCGGTTGGATCGAGTCCAGAATCTGGTGGGTTATGGCAATTTTAATGTGATCAGCTTTGATGAGACGATAAAGTACAGTAAGCGCTATAGCAGCATCGGTGCATTTAAACCCGCTGAGTTAGCATTTCTCGAAGAGATGTTTTTTGTGGATGCGCAACAATACGGGTTCTTCGGCGAGAAGGTCATTCTCAAATTAACAGCGAAAGTACCGAGCAGAGAACGATTTAAGGTGCCACACACTGGCCACTTTGTCTATCGCGGGAAATCTCTCGAGAGCTACGTACGGGTAAGAAAAGACATCGGTGACAGCATTATACTGACTTCCGGTATCCGCAATGTTGTCAAGCAGAATCACTTGTTTCTTGCCAAAGCCATCCAGTCTCATGGAAACTTGTCCAGGGCTTCAAGATCGCTGGCACCACCCGGACACTCCTTTCATGGAGTTGGAGACTTTGATGTAGGTAAAGTTGGTTTTGGTCGACGAAATTTCACTTCGGATTTCGCGAAAACCGATGAATTTAAAAAACTGGTGGATCTTGGTTACATCAATATACGCTATCCGAAAAACAATTTGCTGGGTGTGAGATACGAACCCTGGCATATCAAGGTGGTTTGATGTAAGAAGGGGAATACGGCTTTCTTCGCCGGATTTCGCAGTAGTAAAAGAGTTTTCCTTATAGGTCAATGCTTTGCAAAATAATTGTGATCAGCACATACAGACTGTGTAACAGTGTGAGTGAACTGATTACAAAAGTAGCCCAGCCAGTTACATTGAATCGCAAATACCCGGATCTTGTGCCATTAATTTTCTGCAGGGTGTTGCTCAACCGGATTGCCGTATCCGGATTGTTCTGCAGAATATTTGGCCAGGTAAATATTTCCCGTAACAAGTCAGCATAACAGGAACGACCCCGGGCAAGTGTTGAACTGTAAATGATCAGCAGCACACTTACCCAGAGCAGAAAGATATCTACCACAATAGAAGTTGAGTGTACCAGCAATGAAACAACCAGCGAGACTATTGCAATAGGGAGTAGACTGCAGTCAAACAGCACGGATGCAGGTTCATTGAGGTGATATTTGGTTAAACAGAGCAGCTGCGGGCCATAGTGAAGATAAACCAGCAACAACACGGCGGCGATGATTACCAGGAGGTTAATCATGTAAGCGGTCACATCGGAAGGCGAATTCAGAACCCAGTAGCAAATCAGAGAGCTGGGCAGCAACAACGTTAGCGAAGTAGCAGAGCAGACCAGACCATATTTAGCGATTTGGATTGGTGCCTGTGATTGGCTATAAAAGATTGCCAACAGCCATCCCAACATCAAAATCAATGTGCTGGCGGTGAACGAGATGGCGAGGGAATTAACCAGGGTTGTAAACCAGGACGAGACATCGTTTTCCCAATGTGCAAAACCCTCAAACAAAAGTTCGATCATGGGATAAATCATGAAGAACAATATCGTGCAAACCAGGAAAGAGATGACCAGAGCAGGAGCTGGGCTTGCAGGTTGATGAGTTGCACCCGGATCGACGATAGTCCAGTCAGCAACTTTTGCGATTTTGTCGATTTGTTTCCTGCCCAGACCGTGGACTGCGTCGAGTTGCTCTTTAACCACGATTGGACCGGATTTGTTCCGAAAGGCTATGATTCTAGCCGCAAGTGAGGGACCGATACCGTGTATTTTTTGCAGGTCTTCAACACTTGCTGAATTGATACTTATCAGGGAGGATTCCATTAATAAACTGGATCTGCTGAAATTGACGAAGTAATAGTACAGTATTGTTAAGATGCAGACACCGCATATCGAATAAAAATCGGAGTTGGAATTATGATGATTAAATCACCCTGGTGGGCAAACCTGGTACTAATAGGCTCTGTTGTGCTGCTGTTCTTGCTGCCGGCAGCCGCGCTGGGCTACAAACTCAATCTGCTGACCCTGCAAATCAGCTTCCTGCTATTGCGGATGGTTGTAATCGGTAGCCTTCTGATGCTTGTTTTAAGTGCGGTATCTTTTTTTGTTGCCTGGCAAAAAGATCACAGAGAAGCGCGGCGTGTCAGTGTGGTTGCGTTGATTGTCTTATTGTTGCCCCTTGGTGTAATGGGTTATCAAATCATGAAGGCCGCCGGCGTTCCGCCGATCCATGACATTACCACGGATACGAACGATCCACCTGCCTTTGACCAGGTTATCAGTTTGCGAGGGCAACAGAGTAATACCCTGGAGTATGGTACCGATAAACTGCCGGCGTCAAAACTGTCAGCATTGCAGCGACAGGCTTATCCGGAAATTAAAACGCTTCATTCAGATCTGTCACCGGACCAGGCATTTGATCGTATGATTGAAATCGTCAGTAGAAACCATCTCGAACTGGTTAACAGGGATCGGCAAAATGGTGTGATTGAGGCAGTAGCCACCTATTTCTGGTTTGGGTTCAAAGATGATCTCGAGAACATGACTCACACAGACAGACGCGTGTGCACGATCTGTACAGACCAAA
>CAZNFE010000211.1:0-5844 GCA_964571945.1 uncultured Pseudomonadales bacterium | reverse complement strand
CATGCGATAGAGATATGTGTGTACTGCGCGTGTGTGTCATGAGCTTGGTGGCTGTCGGACTCTAAATCCAGATCTCCCCCGCCAGTGCATTGAGTTCGACACTGGTCACGACGGTAAGGTCGCGAGTTACCGATTCATTTCGCTGGTATTCGCAATAATCGGCGAGAACATTGCTGCAAAGCAGCGAAGTCATAAAAAATGCAGGCAGTCCGATGCGCATGCCGTCCCTCCGGAACAGTGAGTTTGTGTGTCAGTTAGACGTCTGGTGATAGGAAATGGTTTGAAATCCGCGGTTTTTATGGCTTCGGGTGATCTTACCGGATATTACTTTGTTAAAACCACTGCCGGCAAATCATAAGCTTTCGCGAAACAGGTGTTTTTCCAGTGGTCTGGGTGCGTGGTGATATCCCGGGCGAAGTAATGACCCTGATTGATCTGTCCGGTGGCTGTTGAGAGCACTGAGAGTTTGCTGTCCGATGAAAAATAGAGCGGTAAAAAAGGCACCAATGAAAGTTTTGCATCATGCGCTGCCTGGATCCATTCTTCCCGCATTTGAGTTTGTTGCCACAATCCCAGGTAATTACGGTAGACCACACGCGCGTCCATCCCGACAGGAATGAACAGCAATACACTGCATAAAACCAGTATTTGTTCAGGCAGCGGTCTGTTGCGCCCATTCTGAAACAGGTGGTTTGGAAAGATACTCAAGGTGGCAAATATCAGGAAAAATTCAGTTGGAAATGCCACTCTGCGGACAAAACTGGCATTCGGGGCGCTAATCATTGCAAAAGCTGGTAGCAGCGCGAGTAACAGGAACAGGACGGATTGTGCCAGGCGCCTCGAACTGTTTCGGGTTTTGTTAACCAATAAGAGTATGGCAAAGAGCAAATAGATCAGGAGCGTGGTTTTATCGATGATAGCATACACGTGGCTGGACAGGCTGAGAGCGTGTTCAATCAGGTTCATGCTGTTGCCAATGGAATCCGCACGAGAGTAGTTACCCGGTGCGGCAAACAGGAACAGTGCACCGGCACACCACGCAGCCAGCCCGTAAGTCAGCACCGGGGGTACCCGCTGTCGCCAGAGACGCCTGGACGGTGCAACCAGCAACAGTGCACCAGACCAGATCGGTATGACTGCTACCGCCAGGTTTTCGAGCCAGGTACCACCCAGAAACGAAATGAGACAATAGAGAACGGCAGATGACCTGTGTCGGGTCAGTGCGTGGATGGCCGCTGGCAGATGTTGTTGCTCGTGCTCGCGGAAGAAGTGGTGCAGAAAGAGCTCAATTACTGGTGCCGTGACATACAGGACAATGACACATGACCAAAAGTATTGAATTGCGCCTGTTTTCCACAACATCACTTCCGCAAATACATCAGGTGTAAACCAGAGTAGAAACAGATAAATTGCCAGCACGGATGATACCAGCGCAGCGCTTGATTTTCGCTTCCCCGGCAGAGCCTGCACTGACCAATGATGCGCGAAGTAACAGCTCACACCGAGCATCAGGCTATTGATCAGATTAAATACGTTTAGCCCGGATGCTCCCGTGGAAAAAACCAGTCGGTTAGTCAACATCACGAAGGAGCGGCCGGTCCAGTGAAAATATTTCGTATAGACATCCTGAAGAATCGACCCAGGATCAAAAACCCTGGCCGTACGACATAAATCGTCAGCAAAAGTTGGTACGATCTGATTTAATAGAAAGAACAGGAGCATGATAACTGATGTCAGCATCAGCAGTGGCAGGTTGGCAGGAGACTGTTGACACTTGGAATACTCGAGGTTTTCCGTATACCCGGATTGATTCTGCTGGTTGTCGGATAAATCGGAATCAGTCATCAAATTGCGCTTGAAGAAACTGTTAGAAGCTATTGATTCTTTCATATATTCGAAGAGGATACAAAACACGACAATGAACGCACGAGAATTTGAATTTAAGTCCAGGGTCGATCAGCTTTCACTGCAGGGATACTGTTGGGATGCTGTACAACAACCAGCCGGAATCGTGGTAATCGCACATGGGCTGGGAGAGCATGCTCGCCGTTATGAACACTTTGCCACGCTGCTGGGCGATGCTGGATATGTTGCGTTTGCGCTTGATCATCGAGGTCATGGCGATTCAACTGGTCCGCTGGGATTGGGCGACTTTGGTACAGGCGGGTGGAACGCCCTGGTGGCGGATATGGTTCAATTGGTCGAGCTGACACATGAAAAATATCCGGGGCTACCGGTAACACTATTTGGTCACAGCATGGGATCTTTTGCAGCGCAACAATTTGTGCTGGCTGCCAGTGCAGCGATTGATGCGCTGATATTGTCTGGTTCAGCAGCAGTTGACAAATTGTTTGAAGCAAACGCAGCATCCATTGAAAATCTTCAGAGCGAGGGTAAATCAGCATTTAGCCCCTACAATGCTCCGTTTGAACCGGCCCGCACTGAATTCGATTGGCTGTCAAGGGATGCCACAGAAGTAGACAAATATATCGAGGATCCATTGTGTGGATTTGATCTCCTCCCGGAGAGT
Source organism: uncultured Pseudomonadales bacterium (assembly GCA_964571945.1). Taxonomy (GTDB): domain Bacteria; phylum Pseudomonadota; class Gammaproteobacteria; order Pseudomonadales; family Azotimanducaceae; genus JASJXV01. The sequence continues at coordinate 3,314 of CAZNFE010000211.1, read as the reverse complement.
GGCATGGGCATGGTCGCTGCGGCGCAGAAGTTGTCAGATAGTGATGCCCTGAAGGGGATACGGGCGGATCTGCCGATGCTGCTGGTGGCCGGTGATATGGATCCCATTAACGGGCAGCTGGTTTTTCTTGGTGTACTTGAGGAGCGATATCGGGCTGCCGGCATAACTGAAATTGAACAGCTCTATTATAAGCGTGGCCGCCATGAAATGCTGAACGAAACTAACCGGGAGCAAGTGATCAGCGACATAATTGCCTGGTTGCATAAAACCTACCTGAATTTCTGATGCAACCGTCCAATGGATGGCTCATACCGTTTGTAACATTCTGCAGCAGGATTAGTCTGGTTCGTAGATACGACCTGTTCGGAGCGCAAAGTGAACCTACTGATTCGAAATCTCATGCGACTTTCATTGCTTATAGCAGCCTGGTCAGGTGCCATGCAAAGTGATGCAGCACCCAGAGCGGATCTCTGGCCTCATTGGTCACATGCCGGTGAGTCAGCGGCTCGGACTATTGACCATCAGATGTGGCAGAAATTTCTATCGACCTATGTCCGGCAGGACAAAACCGGTGCGAATCGAGTCAATTATGGTGCTGTATCAAAGGTACATAAATCAGATCTTGATGAGTATATTCGGCGTCAAGCCGGTATCACCATTACCGGCTACCCACGCGATGAACAGCTGGCATTCTGGATTAATCTCTACAATGCACTGACGGTACAAGTGGTGCTGGACCATTATCCGGTCAGCAGCATCAAAAAAATCAATATTTCTCCCGGATGGTTCAGTTCAGGGCCATGGGACAAGAAACTCGTTACCATCGAAGGTAAGGCGTTAAGCCTGAATGATATTGAACATCGAATCCTGCGCCCGATCTGGCAGGATCCCCGAATTCATTATGCGGTGAATTGTGCATCGGTTGGATGTCCTGATCTGAGTCGATCTGCTTACCTTGCTGCAACCATTGAACAGCAGCTAAGCCGCGCTTCCCGCAATTACATAAATCATCCACGTGGTGTTACCGTTTTGCACGGGGCGGTACAGGTATCGAGCATCTACAAATGGTTTCAGGACGATTTTGGCGGCAGTGAGCAGGCTGTACTCAGACATATCAGGCAGTTCGCATCAGCTGAGTTGCGATATCAACTGAAAAATATTTCCGATATATCATCGTATCAATACGACTGGACCCTGAACGATCAGCTACCTGAATTGGACAAGTAAGTTGCTGATGCTGGCAGTTGGGCGCCAGAGTGGCTGAAGATTGCAGCATCAGTCTTTTGCGAGTCCAAGTATCCGTTCGGCAATGATATTCTTCTGGATGTTTGGTGTGCCACCGCCAATAACCACATCAGGCCAGCTCAATGCAGCAGCAGCCCAGTGACCATTATCCACGTTTTCTTCCTGGCCGGACCTCTGCAATCCCGCCTGACCCAGAATGTCCACGGCGAAGTCTGTCATATCAACTTCCAGTGCGGCACGATGTAATTTGTTGACGGACGTTTCGCTGGATAATGGCTGACCCTTGATCTGTCTGGTCAGATATCGCAAGCCGTTAAGTCGCATGGCTTCTATTTTTGCTTCAAACATGGCGACTTTTCTCCGTACACCTGGATCCTCGTTAGCCGGTTTGCCGTTTTTGCGTACACGCCTAACAAGTTTCTTCAGGTTTTCGAGTTTCTCATACATGGCAGTGACTTCACCAATGCTGGATCTCTCGTTTGCCAGGGATGAAATCGTTACCGCCCAGCCTTTACCTTCCTCACCCAGTCTTTGTTCTACCGGTACGCGTACATTGTCGAAAAAAATCTGAGCAAAGATCGAAGTTCCCGCCATGTTCTCGATAGGCTGGACATCGATTCCGGGACTATCCAGTTTAACTAACAGGCTGGTTATGCCTTCATGTTTGGATTCGCTGCTGTTGTCAGTTCGTACCAACATGGAAATCCAGTCTGCAAACGGAGCTAATGTGGTCCATATTTTGGTGCCATTGATGATATAACTGTCACCATCACGGACTGCTTTGCACTGCAGGGAAGCGAGATCACTCCCTACATTGGGTTCTGAATACCCGGTACACCACTGATACTTACTGTCCAGAATATCCGGAATAAATTTTTGTTTCTGAGCCTCGGTCCCGTACTGGATGATGCCGGGTCCCACCCAGGCCAAACCCATCGAGCAGGTGCCCAGAGGTGGTGCTCTGTGTCGGGCCATCTCCTCCTTGAGAATGACCTGCTGCATGATGTTACCGCCGCCACCGCCAACTTCTCTGGGCCATGAAAAGCCTACCCAGTGCTTCTCGCGTACTTTTTTTAACCACTCTGCCATAAAGCCGGAGCCACGTTTATCCCGTGGTGGTAAATTTTCTTCGAGAAACGCGCGCACTTCCTGTCTGAAGGCCTGTTCTTCTTCGGTGTATTCAAAATCCATTACAAACCTCCCATTTCGGCAACACGTTCATAGTGATAATCGGAATCACCGAACATGGGGCGAGCCCATTTTGATCGCTTCAGAAATAACTGCACATCGTATTCGGCGGTATATCCGATTGCCCCATGCAACTGAACACCTTCGATGCCGATGTTAGCAAACGCATCAGAAGCATACGCTTTGGCAATGGATGCAGAACGGGAAAGCTCATCCGGACTTTGATCAACCGTCCAGGCCGCATAGTAGAGCAGCGACTTAAACGATTCGATATCCAGAAACATCTCTGCAAGGCGGTGTTTGACACCCTGATACTTCCCGATTGGAGCACCGAATTGAGTTCGGTCCCTGGCGTATTGCGTGGTCATATTCAGGATCGATTCTGCCGCTCCAATCATCTCGGCAGTGACAGCAACACTGCCTTTGTCGAGTAAGCGAGTCATCGCCTGTGCATCACAATACATCAGGTTGTCCGGATCGATAATAACATTACTCAGTTTCAGGGTGCCGGTACGTTTGGACTCATCCATGGTTGCCGAGTTTGTTGTATCGACCCCTGGCTGATCCCTGCCAACCAGCGCCAGGGCGTACCCGGTACCCATTTGAACCGCGACCAGGAACAAGTCTGCAATACCCGCATCTGTTACAAATGGCTTGTCGCCAGTTAACGCCCCTTCCGGGTCAAGTGTCAGGGTAATATTTTCCAGCCGGGGAGAGTCGTTGTTATCCAGAATTGCGCAGGTAGCAATTTTACTGCCGGTGGCGATCTCAGGTAACCAGGTTTTTTTCTGGGCTTCGCTGCCAAGCTCAACCAGAGTCGATGCAGCCAGCGTGTTTGATATGAATGGGGCAGGGAACAGTGACCTGGCTGTGTCCGGCTA
>CAZNFE010000210.1:0-5879 GCA_964571945.1 uncultured Pseudomonadales bacterium | reverse complement strand
GGTGTCCAGGCTGGCAACGGTGACTGGAGTGAGTGTCCTCCGGATACACCCTTCTTCGCCCAGATGCAGACCAACGGCGGCAAACATGGATATTCACTGGAAGGTGTAGCGAACATGATGGCAAAGTTGGGTGTAGCGGAGCCGGTTCCGGTTAATCCAGATGATGTCACGGTACCACCCCAGTATCCCGATATCCCGGAAATGAGGGCCATGGTAGCTGCACAGTTGAGTACCATGCTGGTGAGTGATCTTGAAGTGGGACAGATACTTGCGCATCTGAAGGAAGAAGGGCACTGGGGCAACACAATCATCTTTCTCGTTAGCGATCATGGGGCGCTGTTTCCACGAGCCAAACAAATGTGCTACGAGGAAGGATTGCACGTGCCCCTGATTATTGCTGCTCCGGGTAGGACGGACCTGCAGCAGCTGATACCGGCCGCCAGTCGACGCACCGAAGCCGTGGCAACACTCGATATTGCTGCAACCTCGCTTGCGCTGGCCGGTATCCCGGTTCCCGACTATATGGATTCGGCGAATATGCTTGGACCAGAATCAAAGCGAGAACATATATTCGCGGCCAGGGATCGTTGTGAATGGGTGGTGGACAGGGTCCGCAGCGTGATTGGTGATCGCTATCACTATATCAGGAATTTTATGACAGACCGACCTTTGGCACAGTCAAATTATCGCTCGGGTTGGCCGGCATTTGTAAAAATCCAGAACATGTATGAACGCGGTGAATTGACACCGGCACAGGCTCTGCCCTATGGGCGACGCCCGGCTGAGGAACTGTATGACCTGCAGGAAGATCCACATGAACTGGTCAATCTTGCGGAGCATGCAGATTATCAGACTATCCTTAGCGAGCGACGCAAGCTGGTTGGAGAATGGATTGCGGATACGGATGACAAGGGACAATATCCAGAGCAGCGGGCCGCGCTTGAAATTACCAGGAAACAATTCCCGCAGATGTGTATTGATCCGATTTTTGGCGACATCTGACTGTTCCCTGAGTCTGAATCGTTGCATTTGAGTGTAATGAAATATAACTCAAGGCCGGAATAAAAGTTGTCAATACCGATATCCGCATGGAGAGGTTGGAGAGGGTAGAAGTTGAGCTTAAAAAAATATCGGATGATATTCTGAGTATTGAAGTGGATACCACGCATCTTGAATCAATAATCGAAATACCTACGGCTTTGCCGGAGGATTGTTATTGCTAGTTTCAATTTATCGGAGCAATGCATACCAGCAGTACGGAGCACGGGATGACAACAATTAAAACCCGATTGGGCCGGGTGGCCGGGCTTGACAACGGCAGGGTTCAGACGTTTCTCGGAATACGTTATGGTCAGGCACCGATTGCTGAGCGCCGGTTTCAGGCCCCTGTAGCAGCGCCATCGTGGCAAGGGACGCTGGATGCAACCAAGTATCCTAACCGAGCGATGCAGGCGAATTTGACCGGTAGCATGGGACAGATGGTTCCTGGTGATCTGAGTGAAGATTGCCTGTTTCTTAACATAGTTACGCCATCGACTGACGGCAACCATCGACCGGTTCTGATCTGGATTCATGGCGGTGGATTTTCTGCTGGATCTGCTAACGAGTACGATGGTTCTGTCCTTGCAGAGCAGGGGGACGTGGTGGTGGTTACAATTAACTACCGACTGGGGCCCTTTGGTTTCCTTGACCTGTCTTATCTGGGTGATCAGTTTGCTGGATCAGCATCTAATGGCTTTCGAGATCAGATTCTGGCGCTTGAGTGGGTTCGTGAAAATATCGTCGATTATGGCGGCAATCCGGAAAATGTAACTATATTTGGCGAGTCCGCTGGCGGCGCCGCAATACTTGCGCTGATCGCTGCACCATCGGCAGATAGTTTATTCCACAAGGCAATCGTTCACAGCCCGGCAGGACCGAAAGCGGAACCGAGGGATGTAACACCTGATCTTGCAAGAAGGTTGGCAGTTGATCGTGACAATCTGGCTCAAACATTACTCGATATGCCTGCCCATGAGTTACAGGCTTTGGGTCTTGGCGCTGCAGCAACAATTGATGGTCTGGTTATTACTCGTTCACCAGAGCAGGCGATTCTCGAACGTGGTGAAGACGGTATACCCCTGATTGCTGGATCTAACCATGATGAGGGTGCGCTGTTTACGCCTGCCGATGATGCCTCTGGACAGGATCCTGGCAGCTGGGATGCTGGCATCAGAGGGCTGGCAAAAGGTTTCCTTAGCGGAACCGATCCATCAGATTATGTCGCTGGCATCAAAGCGGCATATCCGGATGACAGCCCCAAGGCAATCTATGAGAAAGCTTTTGTCGATTTTTTCCGGCGACCCTGTATAAATGCACTGGAAATGACAAGTCGGTCAGGTCTGGGCAGCTGGCTTTACCGGTTCGATTTGCCTACCACGCTGCTGTACAACGGCAAGATGACCGGAGCCACTCACGCGTCAGAGATGGCGTTCACATTCAATTCGTTTGCTAACCCGGATTCGATCGGGTTCACCTTCCATGATAGGAACGAGCCTGAAGTTCGACGGTTGGCTGAATTGTGGTCCGGTACTATTGTCGAAATGGCAAAAACGGGTGATCCCAACGGTGCCGGGTTACCCAATTGGCCTTGCTATGGTCCGGAGGACCAGAGTTGTCTGGTTCTTGATGACAAGCCCCGAATTGAAACGGGTCTCGATAGGCTGCACCAGAAATTATGGGGTGATATTTGATCCTGAATCAGGATCCGCTCGCGGGTACTAATTAGTTCCTGTCCGGTCGGGTGATTAACCTGGTCAGTGTCGTATCACTTACTCATAACGAAGAGCTTCAATCGGGTCCATGATCGCTGCCTTACGCGCAGGCCAAATGCCAAAGAACAGGCCTACACCAGCGCTAAAAGCAAATGCGATTGCTACAGTCTGCAGCGAGATCGGTGTTGACCAACCGAGTAGATTGGCGAGCAATGTAGCGACACCTGTTCCCAACAAGATGCCTAGGGTGCCTCCGAGCAGACATAAAATCATGGCTTCCACCATGAATTGCACCAGAATATTGACGCGGGTCGCTCCCAGTGCCTTGCGGATACCAATTTCCCGGGTTCGCTCGGTTACCGTGACGAGCATGATGTTCATGATACCGATACCACCAACGACCAGGCTGACGCTGGCTATACTGGCCAGCAAATAAGCAAAAATGTTGGTTGCTTCTGCTCGTATATTTTGAAATTCACGGGGATCGCCGATGCCGAAATCATTCCTTGCACCGGGTAAAATGTGGTGTTCTCGACGCATCACTCTTTCAATGTCTATGATCGCTTCCTGCTCGGATATACCCTTTCTTACTCTTGCGGAAACACCCTCCAGGTTTTCGGTGCCAAACAATCTGAAGCGTGCTGTCTGTAATGGAATCCAGATTTGCTCATCCGGGTTTCGCCAGCCCTTGTCAGAGCCTTTTTCTTTGAACATGCCGATGATCTCGAATGCAATTCCCTTAATGTACACCGTTCTTCCCAGTAGTGACGCTAACCCATCGACCATTTTTCCCGGTACCTTTGCACCGACGACAGCGACCCGACGTTTGGCTGATTCGTCTGTCTCGTTAAACATGCGCCCTTCAGCCAGGATGTAGGTGCCTATTTCAGTAAAATTCGGAGTGGTCCCGATCACCCTGAGTTTTGCATTCTGATTCGCATATTTCACCTGCGAGCCCTCAGACATCTCGGGCACGATAGCATCGACGGTCACAGCATCCCGGCGTAAGGCTATGGCATCATCAATTGTCAGGTTACTGGCGTCGTTGCTGATGCCGCCATGTTTTCTGCTGCCCGTACGAATCGACAGCACACTGGCACCCAGACTATCGATCTGCTCATCCACCGCCTGTTGTGCACCGGAACCGAGTGCCACCATGGTAATAACCGAAGCTACTCCGATGATGATTCCCAGCATAGTGAGAAAACCACGGAACAGGTTGGCCACGATTGACTGCAACGCCACCGCGATCATTTCGTTCAGTAACATGTCAGGATTCCCTGTTTCACTTGCCTGCTTTGCCACCCATGCCTGGCATACTGGTGTAGCGCCGTATCATCTGTTGGATGTATTGTTGATCCATCACCAGGCCGCTGCTCGGCATTAGCAGCACTTCTTCGCCTGTAGTCAGACCTTCCAACACTTCATTATACTCAAGATCTGTCAGTCCGGTGACCACGTTGACTGCCTCATAGCTACCATCTTCGAGGGTACGAAACACCCAGTAGCGATTCGAAAAATCGTAACCCGATTCTTTTTGCTGGGGACCTCTTCTGCTTTGACCGGGACGTCTGTTCGGCTTTCGGTTTCCATTGGGGCCGGATCTTATTCCTTTCTTGCCGCCGGATTTGGGTTTACGACTCATGCCAAGCTGGTCTCTGACCTGATCTTCTGTCATCCCAACCAGTTGTGCGGAAATTGGAATATCACCGACTGTCCGTAGCGCCATGGTCGGAACTGCCAATACATCGTATTTTTCCTCGATACGAATTTCCACATCAGCATTCATACCGGGTCGCAACAGGCCGAATTTGTTCTCCAGCACTACCAGTACCGGGAATGTGGTCACGGTCGACTGGGATTGTGCCTGGGGCTCAATTTTCTTAACCAGACCTTTGAATGGCTGGTTCGGGAATGCGGTTACGGTGATAGTTACGGGTTGTCCCGGTGTAACCTTGCCCACATCGGCTTCATTCACCAGGATATTCAGCTGTACTGAACTAAGGTCTGCCATTCTCATTAAGACGCTGCCGCCCCCAACATCCATCGTCGGAGACGAGATCACCTGCCCCTTTTCGACCATCTTCTCGATAATTGTGCCGGTGATCGGTGCACGTACAACAGTGTCCTCCAACGCGATGCGGGCATTTTCAACTGCAACCTGAAAACGGACCACTTCTGCCTTGGCGTTAGCAAGCTCCAGATTGGCCTGCTCCTGGTCTGCTTTACTGATGGTCTTTGCTTCGAACTGGGTTTGCGCTCTGTCCGCCTGGGATTGGGCAATGGTACGACGGGCAATAGCTGCTTCCAGCAGCGCCTCGTTCTGTGCCAGATTATTCGTTGGCGTGCGTTCATCGATCTGTACCAGGGTTGTCCCTTCTGCCACCCGATCACCGGTTTCGGCGTCGAAACTGAGTATTTCACCAGAAGCCTTGGACTTAACGTCCACGGTAAGCACGGGTTCGATCACACCGGCAGCTTCCACAGATACGACGATGTCACGATTTTTCAATGTGGTACGACTAAAGAACTCCGGTGCTTTCTCTTTCTGAGCACAGCCGGTGACGATTAATGTAAACAAAACTGCCTTTATAACATCCGATTTTGTCATGAATTGTTCTCTTGGTCCGATTCAATGGTTCCATCCAGCAAACTCACGGTACGTTCAGCATGGCGCCCTACTTGAGGGTCGTGTGTGACCAGAATAATGGTATGGCCTTCGGCATTTAGACGATCAAACAGATCCAGAATCTCCCTGGCGGTATTGGAATCCAGGTTGCCGGTGGGTTCGTCTGCCAGCACGAGGCTGGGCTCGGTGACCAGGGCCCTGGCAATAGCAACTCTTTGACGCTGTCCCCCGGACATCTCATTGGGCTTATGCAGCATACGATCGGTAAGACCTACCTGGTTTAACGCCTCAGCAGCTCTTTCCTGTCGCACCTTGCGAGGTATACCGGCATAGATCAGTGGAATCTCGACGTTGTGTACTGCGGTTGCACGCTGCAACAGGTTGAACGTCTGAAAAACAAAGCCGATTTCCCGATTCCGCAGACGAGCCAGTTCCTTGTCCCCGAGCTCGGAAACCAGCGTACCGTTGCGCCAGTAAGCTCGTGAATCCGATTTCAA
>CAZNFE010000209.1:0-5901 GCA_964571945.1 uncultured Pseudomonadales bacterium | reverse complement strand
TGACAGGTGTTGATGGGGTGAGTTGGCACTACCGTGATAGCCTGGGGAATCTGGTTAGCAAATTTGATAACTTTAGCGAGCACCGGGGGAGCCGTATTGTTTTCGATGCCAAATCGGTCATTCCACTAAGATTAGAACCTGGTCACAGATACCGACTCATCATCGCTGCTTACACGTTGTCGGACGCTAAATTTGTATCGTTCAATCTGTGGAACCCGGAGGAATTCAGGACGCAGAGCGTGGTTGAGTACCTTGTCGATGGTATTTACTTCGGGTTAGTGATCGCGCTGATTCTCTACAATCTGTTGCTGTTTTTTGCGCTACGACAATACACCTATCTTTTCTTCTCGTTATTTCTGGCAGCAAGTGGGGCGACAATCTATCTTGGATCAGGCCTAACTACAGTGGTCGGCTTGCAAAATCTGATTCCCCGGTCTCTGCCGCTAACCTATCTCTGTCTTGGGCTGGTTAGTTTGTTTGGTGCCTTGTTCAGCGTGAGCCTGTTAAATATTCGAAACACCAACAAGACTTTACAATGTATGTGGATCGCAGTGGTGGCACTGAGTATCCTGACAACGCCAATTAACGTCTACGTTGCACAGGTTGGCGAATTTACCGCTAATGACATCGGTACTACACTACTAACCTCTATGCTGGTGGCAATTGTAGCGCAGGCCACCAGCCTCTATACGCTCGTCTGCTTTTGGCGCAGATCCATCATAGCCAGATACTGGTTTCTGGGTATTACCATACACACCTGGGTTCTAGCGAGCTGGCCCATCCTACTGAATACCTCGATTGATCTTGTTGTTGAGCCGTACAACCTGGCACAGTTCTGGACGCTGGTCGATACAATTCTTCTGTCAGCTCTGATCGCCTATAACTTTCGGTTGGAACAGAACGCTCGTATCCATGCCCAACAAAAGGCTGTTGAACACCTGCGTTTAGCCCACGATTTGCAACAGGCCAAAGCCAATTTTGTTGCCACTGTGGGTCATGATTTGCGCGGTCCCGTGCAGGCAATCAGCCATTTCAACCAGTCAATCAAGCATGCGCTGCCGGATACGTCTCACAGGAATTTGCTCAAAATTGATGAGAATATCGCTACTATATCTGATCTGTTAGATAGCATGGTGAAATTATCCCGAACGGAGTGGCAGGCAACTCATCCCGAAATGGATGAAGTCAATTTGAATCCGCTGATCTGCGAGCTGGAAGCTGAATTCAGTTCGAAGGCAGTTGAGAAAAAATTGTCACTTGAGTTTGATACTGCGCAGAGTCTGGTGCAGAGCGATCAAGTCTGCCTGAGCCAGATATTGCGAAATCTCATTGATAATGCCATCAAATACACGGATGAAGGGTATGTCAAAGTTCGTATTGAAGAGGATTTGCATACGGTCAAAGTCGTAGTCGAAGATAGCGGTTGCGGTATGCCCAATAACGAGTTGGCCCATGTATTCGAAGAGTTTTACCAGGTTCAGGGAAGCACGGGTGACAGCCCGGGTGTCGGGCTGGGCCTGTCCATTGTGGCAAGGCTAACCAGGGTGTTGGGTATAGAAATGACCGTCAAGTCCGATATTCGTGCTGGTAGCCGATTCGAATTGAAAATCAGGAAAGCCTCGGTCAGCACTGCAAAAGCTGCATTCGCTTCCCTGCAAGCGCAGCAAGATGCGCAAATGGTAGACCTGCAATCACGAGAGTCTTTAGACAGCCTGAAAGTGCTGGTAGTCAGTAGTAATAATTCCGCGATGAATTTACTCCAGGATAGATTGGTTAGCTGGGGAGGAGATATTTATCAATCGCAATACTTCTATGAAGCAATCAGATATATGGACGGAAAAAATTGGGTGCCGGATTTGATTGTCACGGAAACCATTCCCTACCAGGAGCTGGAGTACACTGTGAGTACAGAGGCCATACAACAACTGTTTGCTAATGATATCCCTGTTTTCGTAGTGATCTCGGAAAACAGGGATCTCTCACAGCACCGCATTACCAGGACGAACCACTTCGTCATTCAGGATTCGATAAAACCCATGCGGTTTCGCTCGCTTATTCAGCGCTATGTCAAGCTACCTGTTGTGGATACTAAGGTACGGGCTTCACTTTAGATATTGCAGGGTAGGGCTTGGCAAATCAGATGCGCTTCTACTTGCGTGACGCAGACCGGACGTCTATCCTTCCGATGCATCCTGTTGGAATTCGATCCGGGAAAAAACGTGCAGACGGCGGATACATTATTCACTCCAGAACCATGCCCCCCGGGGTTTGATAGCCGTGAAATAGTTACTCGTGCAATCGAATTCAGGGATCCACCTCGCACGCCATACAGTTTTTATTACCACCCTGATGCAACTGATATCGTGACGGTATTCAGCGACCCGCTATCGGTCCAAAAACCATCAGAATTAGGACAAACTTATGTGGATAGCTGGGGAATTACATGGGAGGTGACTGGAAGAGGCTGGGACCACGCGATTAAGCATCCTTTGTCTGATTTGTCGATGCTGGCTGACTATCAATTTCCAGATCTGGCCGATGCAAAATTATATGCTCCGCTGGTATCCCTGTGCGAACAGGCGTTAACTGCCGGTAAATATACTGTTGCGGCTAATCCAGTTGGAATGTTTGAGCAGGCCAGATCCCTGATGGGATTTGAAGATCATATGACGGCTCCTTACGATCAGCCAGGCCAACTGTGCGACCTCCTTGATGCTCTCGCTGATATGACCATTTCCTGCATTGACCGTTATGCCGATGCTGGATCGATCGACGGATTCATGACGTGGGAAGACTGGGGATTGCAAACCGGATTGCAAATGGACATGGAATTGTTTCGTAAATTCTACCGGCCACGTTACCAACGAATAATTGATGCAACCCACAACGCAGATATGCACTTCATTTGGCATAATTGTGGCAAAGTCGATGAAATGCTGAATGACAAAATCGAGATGGGGGTGGATGTTGTCCAGTTCGATCAACCCCAGCTCTCGGGTCATCGCAAACTTATTGATGTTACTGGTGGAAAACTGTGCATGTGGAATACTGTTGATATTCAGTGGTCGGTGCTGGATGAAGTCTCTGTGATGGACATTGAGCGGGAAGTAGCAATTATGATGGAGACTTATCGACCTGACGACTTTGGTGGGGGATTTATTGCCCGTCACTATCCGCAACCATGGGATATCGAGTTGTCAGAAAAAAAGCAAAAAGCTATCTACGATGCGTTTATGGCGAACGGATGTTCTCTGGACTATCACATCGATTGATTTTCCTCGTTGCCGGATGGTACCGAAGGGTGATGGCTGGTGCGGGGTGTTCATGCACCTTCAATGGCCTTTAAAGCCGTAACAGATAGGAAAATTTAAGCAGCAATTGTTCGCTGTCGTTGTGCAAGCCGCTGGTTCGCACGATAACCGGCATGCCATCTTGCTGGTCAATTTTGATATTCTGTTGATTGTTATTGTAGCCAAGATAGATCGCTGTCCACGGATTCAGACGATATGTGAACAACAGGTCGACATTCCAGTTCTTTCGATCGGTAATGGTGGTTTCGAGGGGATTCGAATTTGTGCGTTCGTATTGAATGATTGATCGCAACGACAATTCGCGTGTGAATTGCCAATTGAGTCTTGTTCTGGCAATCAGATCCTGAAAAACCCGAGCACCCGTCGCATCGCTTTCCAGTTGCGTAAATATCAACGTGGTATCAATAGCGAGTTGGGTCACTGGCCGGAAAGCAATGGCCAGATTTGATTGCAGCCAGTCGGCTGTCTCCGGCTCCATGCCCGGCAGCGGCGCGAAGTTAATACGCTTGCCCAGACTGGTTTCACCGGAAACGGAGAACGTTTTCCAATACGATGTACCATATTCAATGCTGACAGAACGGGTGTTGTAGTCGCGATCCGTGATCATTAAGGGATAGTCATTTGTTGTCAGGCGCTCGTGGCTATGATTGAAATTGATTTTCAGATTTGTCTGGCCGGGAAATTCCCATTCCAGGCTGGCTTCGACTTCCTCATCGAGGCGTTCACCTTTTCGGTCCCAGACATGATGTGTATCAATCTCAGGTCCCCAGTGAACCAATCGACTGCTGTCTTTTGACCAGAAAAGAAAGCTGGCAGATTGATTCATCTCGAAGATGCCAACACGCGGTACGAATCCAGCGGCTGTATCAAAGTCGTTAGTGATATCGATTATCTCACCCGAGTAGTTGAAGTTGCGTCCCGTTCGGCTGGTGCTGATGAATGCCGCATGTCCGGTTGCATCATCCGTGTTTGCATGTTTGCTTGAACTGGTGACTGCCTGCATCGAACTTACCCAGTGTTCATCCCATTTGAAGCGGCCATCGGCACTCAGAACGCGATTACTCTCATCTGAGAAGTCACGTTGCACGGCCATCACACCGAGGCGAGATTGGGTGCCAATATCTCGGCTGATGCGAGCTGCACCGAAGAACGTATTATGGTGATGACCTTGATCATCCGACAGTACCTGGTGCCCTGGTGCATCGTCATCACTAATGAGTGAGCCAATTGCCCAGGGGCCCATTTTCCCGGTGATTCGCGCACCGATCTGAGGGTCGATGATGCGGCGTGTGAATAGCAGGTTGATCGGTGTTCTGAAGATATCTGCGTTTTCCAGAAAGAAGGGGCGGCGTTCGGGAAAAAACACCTCGAATCGCTGATTAACGGTGACCTGGGGTTCATCTGACTCGATCTGGCTAAAATCCGGATTGATCGTTAAGTCGGTGACAATTTGATCCCTCCAGACTTTCTTTATATCGACACCGATCCTGGCTTCGTAGTCGTCCTCCTCAGTGACCCTGCCGTTGTGCTGGTTGATGCCTTTCGACCAGCGCGAGGTCGCGAAAGGAATAATTTGCAGATTCTTGCCGGGCGACACATCCAGAATTCCCTCCACCAGTGCAGCCTGATTCAGGACACCATCAATTGCAGTGGATACATGAGGCCAGGTGCTGGTTTCGTTATTCCGCTGCACGGTCCGTTGGAAAATGAGTCCCCATGGTGCTTTCTGATCGGGAGAAAATCGAATGCTCTTGAATGGCAATGCCATCCAGACCACGTAACCCCATTCTGTCACCTTACCTTCAGAATGCCAGAGTGTGTCGTAACTGGTATCGAAACCCTGGTCTTCGACAAAAAACATATCGCGTTGCACACCGAGAGGATTGGCTTGAAAAAAATAAGCCCGGCGCTGATCCTGAAAAGGATCAAGGAATACGCCGACCCGGTCGTCTTCCGAGATGTTTTCGCGAGGAGACATTCTTGCACGGACCTGCGTTGGATCATCATAGGCAAGAAAAACAACGTACAGGTTGCGTGCATCGTATCCGAGATAGACGATGGTGTTCTGGTTGGGTTGCTCTCCATCGTAAGGCAGGTGTTGCACAAAATCCGATAGATGGATCATCCCATTCGTGGGTTCACCCTGCAAGAAATCCTCGATAGCCGGCGCAGAACTGAGTCGGGGAATGTCCAGTTGTGTAACTTCGGCTTGTGCACCCAGGCAAATAAAGGCAGCTAGCATAGCGGCGAAGCCGCTGCGAATAAATGCGCTGTCGATACCATAAGAAGAACTGCGTGGCACGGCTAACCCACCCCCTGTGATTTACTTCTTCCAATACTCGAGAAGGCTTGCTGTGAACTTCTGTGTTAGCAAGTAGCGATGCTAAACTCGAACGAAGTTTTCAAAGCATAGTCGATGTTCATCGATTAATCCATGCAGGCAGAATAACCTAACCATGGGAGTGCTGGAGGTTACGTTCAGCACGACTATTCATTATTGAAAGTGAAAACCCCGGCTTTGCCGGGGAGATTATCAGTGTCCATTCAAGGGTATCGTCAACCACATGTTATGCTGCGATCTGTTCGCTTT
>CAZNFE010000208.1:0-5925 GCA_964571945.1 uncultured Pseudomonadales bacterium | reverse complement strand
AGGGGAAGCAGCACTCTCTGGTGCTCTGAGTGCGGTCTCAAGCGGGATTGGCATAGCGACAGCGGCAACTAACCAGAATACCAGACACCCGATCGTGACTGCCGCTTATGCAACAACTATGCACTATCTTACGGGAGGACGGTTCTCTCTGGGCCTTGGACGCGGCATTGCACCCATGTTCGACGCCTATGGGCTGCCACAAATCAAAACCGCACAAATGGAAGATTTTGCAAACCTGATGAGGCGGTTGTGGCATGGTGAAACCGTTGTCAATCACCAGGGTCCAGCAGGCAGTTGGCCGGTACTGCGCCTGGATCCAGCGTTCGATGCAAAGATCCCGCTCACCCTGACTGCATTCGGCCCTAATTCCCTGGCTCTGGGAGGGCGCGTTTATGACAGCGTTGTACTGCATACGTTTTTTTCCGACGAGACCACGGATCGTTGTTGCCGCCTCATCAAATCAGCCGCGCAGGATGCCGGTAGAGACCCGGCTGCGGTGCGCATCTGGTCTTGCTTCGCAACCATTGGTGATCACCTGCCGTACGCGGTCCGGCTGAAGAAAACAGTGGGGCGGATGGCGACCTATCTGCAGGCATATGGTGATTTGATGGTAAAGACAAATCAATGGGACGCGAAGATTCTGCGACGATTTCGCGAGGATAAATTCGTGTCCGGATTTCAGGGTGCTATCGATCAACTGGCGACCACCGAGGAGCTCGAACATGTTGCCGAACTGATTCCTGAAGAATGGCTATCAGCCGCAGCAACCGGCTCACCTGATCAATGTGTCGATAAAATTAAGGGACAGTTCGATCTGGGCGCCGATGGTGTCATTTTGCATGGCGCATCACCCGGGGACCTGGCGCCAATCATTACAGCGTACAAAAACAGGCGTCCTGAAGGTGTTTTCGATCATCTGCCTGCGAATCCCGGTTTGTACCCACACAACTAACCTGTGCCCAGTTCCCTGGGATTGCTTGACTCATGTCAACTCGAACTATCAATTCCCTCTCTATGATCAGTGCAGTACCTACTAACTGATTAAGGTGATAAGCATGGCCACAGAAATTTTCAATGAATTACTCTCCGAAACCGAACAGGCTGTTAGAGATACACTGCATCGATTTGCCCTGGAAGTACTGCGTCCCATCGGCAAGGAGCTTGATAAACTAACCCCGGAAGAAGTAATCGCGAAGGACTCGATTTTCTGGGAAGCGCACGAAAAATACACGGCTCTGGGGTTGGATCAGTTTACCCAGGATGATTCTCTCTCACCGGTTGAACTGGCGCGAATCAGCGCGCTCTCATCGGAAATGATGGGCTGGGGAGATGCCGGGCTCGCCATTAGCCTGAGCCTCGGTGGTATGCCCAGCAATTTCGCCCAAATGACCGGCAATGCGGATCTGGTTGCCAGATGCAAAGCAGACCGCATCGGTTGCTGGGCACTCACAGAACCGGGTCATGGCAGCGATACCGTTGATATGTATGGTGATGAGAGAACTGACAGAAAATTCCGCGGGGATTGCGTGGCCAGAAAAGACGGTGACAACTTCGTCATTAACGGCCAGAAATCAGCATGGGTATCCAATGGGTCATTTGCGGAGAATGCAGGTTTGTTCTGCACCTATGAAGATGACAGCGGCATCAAAGGCGGCGGTTCCTTTGTTGTACCGCTGGACTTGCCAGGCGTTTCTCGTGGCAAGCCAACCAACAAGATCGGTCAGCGATCACTGAATCAAGGTGAAATTTTCTTCGATAATGTCGTTATTCCCGCTGACTATATGATCGCAGGACCCGAGCAGTATGATGACTTTCTGCACCTGGTGCTGACCGGTGCTAATGGCGGTATGGGTTCCCTGTTCGCAGGTTTAGCCAGAGCCGCACTGGAACACGCAGTGGAATATGCCAGAGAGAGGGTACAGGGCGGCAAACCGATTATTGAACACCAGGCAGTAAAAACCCGCTTATTTGAGATGTTTCGAAAAGTGGAGGCTGCCAGGTCTTTGAATCTGCGAGTAGTTACTCACAATGCGGTCAACCCCAGATTTGAGCTGGCTGTGGCCAGCAAGGTTACCTCAACTCAAACGGCCCTGGAAGTCGCGACTGATGCGCTGAGTATCTATGGCGGTGCGGGTATTACAAAAGAGAATCCGATCGAGAAACTGCTCCGGGATGCCAGCGTGTCAATTATCGAAGATGGTGAAAATACGCTGCTGGGAATTCTGGCTGCTGATCAGTTGTAGGAATTGGTACCGGGAATCATTCGTCGATGTCGGCAGCCGGGACTAGTCCTTGGTCCGCTTCTGGTGCTCGGTTAAACTCAGCACTTTTACAGAATCCAGGTTATGATTACTCATGGAAACAGCGGATAGATTGATCTGGCGTGACGGGAATTTTATAAAATGGCGTGATGCCACGATTCATATTCTTTCCCAGAGTTTGCAACGCGGCACGCTCGCATTTGACTATATCAGCATCCACGAAACGACCCGGGGAGCCGCTATCTTCAGACTGCAGGAACACATGCAGCGACTGGTTGAGACCTGCCGTTTGGGCAGTCTGCCGTTGCCCTATACCGCTTCGGTTCTGTGCGATGCGGCAGTTGCAACCGTGCGTAAAAATCCCGCCGCACGATCAATAAAGATCAGCGCCCTGATTCCCTCTCTGGAAGTGGATGTAGTGCCGCAGGATGCTACCGTGTCTGTTTTTATTGCAGCCTACGATAGTGAGGCGGATATCATCTCCAGAAACAAGGGTGATTATCACCGCGCACCGAATCTGAAATTGTTTATCGAAGAAGAGAAACGCAATCGTCGTAACGACATCATGCCGCCACAGGCCAAGGTTGCAGCCAATTACGCATCCCCCATGACTGCCAAATGGAAAGCCCGAAAAGCCGGTTACGATGAAATCGTGCTGCTCGATGAAGTCGGATGTGTCACAGAGGCACCCACATCGAATATATTTGTTGTGACAGACGATGCAACGCTTAAGACGCCACCAGAGGCTAAAGTGCTGCACGGAATCACCAGAGACTCAATTATGCAACTCGCCGCGGACAGCGGATTTCGAGTGGTGGCTGAAGATCTCATGCCGACTGATCTCTTTCAGGCCACTGAGGTTTTTATGACGGCAACTTCAGCGGGCATCTGGCCGGTCGAATCGATCAACAAACAAACCATCGGTAACGGTGAAGCCGGAGAGATCACGAGTGCACTGAAAGCTCGCTTTAGAAAAATTACCCAGGGTCTGGACAAGAAATATGATCACTGGCTAACCTATGTGGCAACATCAGATGCCGATACCCGGATCCGATAACAATGTTCCGGCTAAGCCGGTAGTATGTCGATTAGTAGCCCCCTCAACGGGGCAGGCGATCGATGAAAACGAACGAGATAACACATGATCAGTATGAAATACAGAACCTGCGCAAGATGGATTCCATAAGATTAGCCACGAACAACGATGCAATTGAGATTGCCACCATGTCCAGGGATTTTATTGAATCCGGGCTCGACTGGTCCTGGGACACGCCCAGAGTCGTTAGATCTATGCGTGACCCTGATACCACGGTTGTGGTCGCGACAACCGGCAAAACCATTTCAGGATTCGCCATCATGGTATTCAGAGAATTCAAAGCACATCTGAATTTGCTGGCTGTAAAACCGATCTATCGAAGACGGAGTATCGGGAAACATCTGGTCGAATGGCTGGAGGAAACAGCAAAGACGGCTGGAACCTTTCATTTATCACTGGAAGTGAGAGAAAGTAATATCTCAGCACAAACCTTCTACGAGCATCTGGGTTATCAACAAACAGGAAAAATCAAGGGATACTACCAGCAATCTGAAACGGCCATCCGGATGACGAAAAACATCAGTATGTTGGAGGATTTACCCGGCAACAGTTGAACCACGATCACAGATCTAAATTCATGCAATCATTTACCCCTGACACGGAGTTACCAGATGACAAACCCTGACCCACGTCCCCCGGTATGGGTGGGACACATCGAAATGCAGACCAATCAACTGGATGCATCCGAGGAATTCATGATCAAAATCGGCATGCGCCCACTATTCAAGCGCGGTGATGTAGCCATCCTGGAATTGAGAGGCGGTACGCACATCGTGCTCAACAGAAGTGATAACTTCGAACCACAGCATGCAGATTTCGACTTGATGGTCGAGGATATCACACGATCGCACGAGGAATTCACAAGGCTGGGGCTTAATCCCACTGCCATTGAAGGAGGCAGTATTCACCAGTCTTTCACGTTAACGGAACCGGCCGGCAATACCATTCTGGTCAATTCAACTCACGTCTCCGACGAGCCGGTCTAGACCACAAGTAACGCGAATTATGCGTGGACAACACGACCACGATCAGTTGACATCTTGCATGCCGAGTGGATTGCTTCTATTCTTGGTTCAGCGAGAAACTATCAACGGCTCTTGTAACCATTAGAGGATTCAACATAACAGGGAGATAGCCATGAGATTGAGAAATGTAGTTGTTGTGGACGGCGTTCGCTCAGCATTTGCACGGGGTGGCAGAGGAAAGCTGGAAGCTGCCCGGCTTGACGACATTGGAGCACAATTGGTCCGCATGCTTTTTGCACGAAATCCAAAGGTAAAACCGAATATGGTCCAGGATTTCGGTATTGGTAATGGGGCTATGCATGCTGAGATCGCCAATCTGAATAACATCTCTCGCCTGGCTGGCCTGCCCTATGAAACACCAAACTTTTACTCGAACAGGCACTGTGCCTCCAGCATGGAAACCATGCACCGCATCGCCATGGCAATTATGCTGGATGAGTACGATTGTGGAATTTCCTTTGGCGCCGAGCGAATGGCCCGAGTGATGGGAGTTGGTGGCAATACACCGCCTAAACAAACACGGGTGAACAGTTTCAATATGAAAACAATGGAACCCACCACAGAACAGCGAGATATGCCACCGGATCATTTTGATTACTTTTCGGTACCCATCCCGGATTACATTCTGGATTCGCCACCCGGAACATCCATGGTTCAGACTGCACAGAACGTCGTGGAGATGTATGGTCTTACACGTGAAGAACTGGATGCCTTCTCCATGCGCAGTCAACACAAACTGGCCGCAGCGTACGATGCCGGCAACTACAAGGATGAGGTGATGCCCCTGGAAGTTGAAGATCCTGTGTTTGATGATCAGGGCAATTGGCTCGAAGAAGAAACCGGCCCCATGATCACTTTCGACAAAGATGAAAGTGTTCGCGCGAATACCAATATGGAAGGTCTTGGTAAACTGAATCCAGTGAGTGGTATTGTCAGTCTTGGTAATCAGGAACTCAGAATTACCGCTGGAAACTCCTGCCCGACAAACTCGGGAGCCGCTACCGTGCTGCTGATGGCCGAGGAGCAAGCACTTGCACTTGGCCTGGAACCTCTTGCCCGTATCGTCGGGTGGGGAAACGGTGGTGTCAAGCAACAGCTCATGGGACTTGGTCCTGTCGTTTCCACCAAAAAAGCGCTGCAACATGCCGGATTGGAACCTGGACAGATTGACCGTGTCGAATTTAATGAGGCCTTTGCAGCCCAGGTAATTCCCACTCTCAAGGAAATCGACATTCCCGAAGAAAGGGTCAACGTGAATGGTGGATCAATTGGTATCGGCCATCCGATCGGTGCGACCGGTTGCCGGATGACCATGACCCTGTGTAAAGAACTTCGACGCAGCGGGAAGCGCTATGGGCTCATAACCCAGTGTATCGGTGCCGGCCAGGGAGCCACTACCATATTTGAGAATGTGGACTACTAAAATATCCACAGATATTTGAGATAATTGGGGTCGGGATATTTGGGGTCGGAGTAAATACTCCGACCCCAAATATCATTAATCAACCCTGGTCGTAATCAATGCGTCTACCGCACAGGCGCC
>CAZNFE010000207.1:0-5949 GCA_964571945.1 uncultured Pseudomonadales bacterium | reverse complement strand
GTCATCGCACAATCATATGAGCGCTCAGCCACGAGTAGTCCACTACTGCAAAATACCAGCTATAAGCAGCAACGGAAGAAATGATCAGCAACGCCAATGGGAACAGAAAGGTGGGCCGGCTATCCAGACTTTTAAATGCTGCTGCAGGTGCTACAAAGACATTTACTGCAACGAGGAATGGATTATACACGGCTTTATCCGGGTGGGCTGTGTCAACTGAGGCCATCGCCTGCCATCCATGAGTAGTTTTTACTGAGTGCCGCAGAATAAACCATATGCCGAGACTTTGGTATCATAATCGGGTGAGTGCTGCCCTCTCCGGCTACACCGGCTGCAATTATTATTGCCTGTTGGATATTTTGCCCGGTGCCGAGCATATGAATTGATCATGGCAGAAAGATATGTTAAACCGTACGGTATTATCCTTACACTTAGGAGGGGTATGGTATGGCAGACATGACGGTATACGAGCAGTTAGCAACGAGCATTGGACAAGGCAACTCCAGAATTGTCCCCGATATTTTCAAGTCCCTGGCCAATGAAGACGAGGCAAAGCTGCTGCTGGCAGCCTCTCCCCCAGGGACTCTCGCGGAACTGGCCGATCGAACGGACTTCGAGGAGTCCACGATCCAGGGCATGATTGACCCCCTATTCAAGAAAGGCCTGCTGTTCAAATCGAAGAAACCGGACGGTGACCGCTACTACCGCGTCCGTAGCTATATGCAATTCCATGACTCAACCGCGGTGATGAAGGACCCACCCCAGGAAATGCTTGATCTCTGGATGAAGTGGATGGAAGAAGACTGGAGCGATGCCAGTCGGATGATGGAGGAAAATCTGCCCAATCCCGTATTGCGGGTGATTCCAGTCAACCTGAGTATCGACTACAACAGCCAGATCCTGGCCGCCGATGACGTCACAGACCTGGTCCAACGGGCGCGCAACATTGCCGTAACTGGCTGTTCTTGCCGTGTAATTGACGGATCCTGCGGCCATACGGTCGAAGTCTGCATGCAGCTCGACAAGGCAGCAGACTACTCTATCGAGCGCGGCACAGGCAGGCCGCTCTCGAAAGAAGAGGCGCTGGAAATGCTGCGGGATTGTGAAGAAGAGGGCCTGGTGCACACCGCTGGAAACTCCAGCACCCACGTCGGTCACGTGATCTGCAACTGTTGCAGCGATTGCTGCATCAACTGGACATCGATCCGTGAAGGCCTGGGCAAGTTCATCGTGCCAAGCCGCTTCCGTGCTACCATTCAGGCGGATGACTGTACTGGCTGCGAACTCTGCGTCGAGCGCTGCTACTTCGATGCCATGCACATGGGGGACGATGACGGGCTGGCCGCCGTGAACGAGGAAAATTGCCTTGGCTGTGGTCTGTGCCAGGTGGTCTGTGCCACGGAAGCGATCCACATGAACGAGGTTCGGCCGCAAGAGTTTATCCCGGCCTAGCGCCGGGGAACTGAACCCCAGTATGCACGAACTCCAGGTCACCGAACAGATCCTCGACATTGCACTCAAATATGTCGAGGGTCAGAACGTGAGCCGGATAGTAAACATCCACTTACGCATCGGAGAGCTAACTGACCTGGAGGGGGAGTGGATCCAGCACTACTTCGATTATCTGAGTAAGGGAACCCTGGCAGAAAATGCCAGGCTTGAGATTGAGAAGGTGCCAATATTGCTCGAATGTGAAGACTGCGGTGCCAACTTCAAGGTCACGAAGCATGAATTGGGTGACGCCAGGTGCCCGGAATGCGTGGATGACAAACCCGCCTTTCACATGATTTCAGGGCGTGAGTACACTGTTACAAATCTGGAGGTAATCTGATGAGTGAAATCCGCATGATCGAGGTTAAACAGGACATCCAGGCGGATAACGAGGCACTCGCGAATGAACTCAGAGAGCTACTTCGTGCGAAGCAGACTTTTTTACTGAACCTCATGTCATCACCTGGATCTGGTAAAACGACAACCATACTGGGCACCATCAGAGCGCTGGGCCACGATCTCCGGGTTGGCGTGATAGAAGCAGACATCGAATCAAAGGTGGACGCAGAAAAGGTGGCTGCGGAAGGAATCAACGCCATCCAGCTGCGCACCGGCGGTTTCTGTCATCTGGATGCCTCGATGGTCAGTCATGGGCTGGATGGCCTCGATCTGGGGCACCTGGATGCCGTAATCATCGAGAACGTCGGTAATCTCGTTTGCCCGGCAGAATTCGATACGGGCGCGATCAAAAACGCGATGATTCTTAGCGTTCCCGAGGGGGATGACAAACCCCTGAAGTATCCACTGATGTTTACGGTTTGCGACGCGCTCCTGGTGAACAAGATCGACTATATGGAGCTCTCGGACTTCAACATCGATCTGTTGCGTGAGCGAGCACTGCGCCTGAATCCGAAGCTGCAAATCTTTGAAATATCAGCAAAGACCGGAGCAGGTATGGATGCCTGGACAGACTGGTTTCGTCACGAAACAAACACATTCCTTGCAAGCTGACGCTGGTTGGGCCGGCGAAATCCGTTACTTATAGGAACTGTAATCGACGCCACGTTGCTCACTGCGCTGATCCATCCAGGCGGCACCGTCCCTGGGTGACGTAATCAGTTCTTCCGCCAGCTTGGGTTGCAATGCAATCGCTTCATAGGCACAGGAATCCAGACAAACACCGCAGCCGATACAGAGGCTCCGATCAACCTGAAAGGTGCCCTCTCCTTCACTGATCGCATTTACCTGACACACGGATTCGCCGCACAGACCACACATGCTGCAATTTTCTGCATCGATCTGCGAATAATAGTCAGCGTTAACCACACCCTTGAGGCCAAGCTTGTTGATGCCTTTCAGCACCGCACAGCAGCAGCCGCAGCAGTTACAGATAAAGCCGTGGCCATTTTCCACATTGCTCACCATGTGCACCAGACCCGCTTGCTCCGCCTTCTCGATCACCTCATAGGCTTCCTGCTTTGTGATCGGTCTTCCCCAGGGATGCTTATCGAACAACCCTGGAATCGGTGCAACGGACAGGCAGACTTCAAGTGGATAGTCGCATTCATGCCCGAGGATCCGCTCCTCCTTCTTGCACACACAGTCATTTACCGCAAAAGACTCGGCCTGCTCGAGAATCGTCGATACACGGTCATAAGGCATGGCCTGCTGCACGGGAATGAGTGCCTCTCCGACCGGGATCGTTCGCATGAGTGCCGGACCCTTCGAGAAAAACTGCGGACCAAATTGTTCGTAGTACTGCTGGGAGAGCCTGGCGAATTCTTCATCCATTCTACCTACCTGAAACTCCCAGATGCCGATCACCCAGGGGATCATCTGAAAAACCCGGGTGGGTCCGAGCTCAGCACCCTGAATCTGTCCCTTTTCCCGCCACATGCGGGTTAGCAACTCATCCAGACCATCCAGCGGGCGACCGGTTCGCTCGGCGATCTGCACCGGAGTTTCCATACCCAACCTGAGATCGCAGAACAGATCTGCTTCCTCCGGGGTAAAGATTTTCTTGAGGAGCTTGATCTCCAGACCGTTTTCAGTGGCAGGAAATCCGTTCGGAAGGGTGTCCAGCACATTTGCCAGCTTTCGATAGGTGTCAACGCTCATGCTCAGAACCTCACATTCTGCTCAGGTCTCAGGGCTGACTGCGGAAAGATTGAAAGGGCCACTATTTCTTCAGCGTATCAAAAAATAACCGATCAGGGAAGCAGGAGTCTTCTCCAATATGAAATGAGCCTGAAATAGCCATTGATATCGTTCATGATCAGAGGATGAAAACGATCATGAGCGAAGCACAACTAACAACCATTGATGCCATCAAACAATTTCTGGAAGGTACACAGGGATTAACCAAGACAACGATTACGGGAATTTGTGGCGCCATAAATATCTATATAAATCAGTCGTTTAGAAATTTGTAAATTGAAAGATCACCACCCACAGCTCCGCAACTATGACGCCACAGGATTTTGGTTTACCTGCCCGCGGAATGCACCTATTCTATTCTTTGCAGAATGTTCATTATCGAATCACAAGGTCGCTCCACATGACGCAGTTTGACACAGATATTGCTGTCACAAAGACAACTCCCGGAATTTACAGCACAATCATCAGTGACAACTGGAACGTGCGTATAGGTCCTAACGGCGGCTACATTGCGGCTATTTTACTCAACGGGATGCAAATCGAGCTGGACGATGCATCGAAGCCAGTTCGTAGCATCACATTTCACTTCCTTTCCGCATCGACGCCAGGTCCATCGATCCTGGAAATTAACATAGAGAAAATTGGCCGCACTTTTGCCACGGTTTCAGGAAAACTGCTCCAGGGAAAGCGTACCATTGCAATAGGTCTGGCAACCTTCGCACCAACCAGACCAAACACAGCATTTTGTGATCTCTCCATGCCGGATGTTCTGCCACCCGAGGAAATCGATGCGGACAGGAGGATGTCTCCGACCATGTATGGTCACAGTCCGTTCAGGGATCACTATGATCAGCGGCTCGCCATCGGCCCGACTCCACCACTTCGAACCCACACCGCTCGAGTCGGCGGCTGGACCCGGCTGAAAGAGTTGAGGCTATTTGATGCGCTATCCCTTACAGCAATCTCTGATTCATGGTATCCCAGTATATTTGCCCGTGACCTACCGCCAATGAGCGCGCCTACCATCGACCACACTGTACACTTTTTTTGTGAGTCACCATGCCAGGCAACCGCTCCTGACAGTTATGTGCTGGTGGAATTTGAAACTAGCCTGGCACAATCGGGTTTTCTGCAGGAAGATGGCAGGATTTGGGCACCTAACGGCACTCTATTGGCGCAATCAAGGCAGTTGGCTTTAATGGTTCCGGACGAATAATTATTTTATATCAGATTTTTTTGCCACTAGTATCTCTGACGTGATGCCGAACGAGCTGACGCTCTGCAGAAATTCAACCTGCCAATTCGGTTCCCCAACAAAGTCATCCAGTCGAATGGGTCTGCATCCACCTACCAGCGATGCTTTGAACCGATAGAGCCTGGTCCAGATATATTCAACCAGACGGGCAAACATTGATTTACCGTGAGTTAGTGATACCAGACACACCAGGCCGCCAGGTTTTAGTATCCGATGTGCTTCTCCGAGCACGGTTTTAATGTCATCTTCATGGAGCAAGTCCAGCACGTAATTTGAAATGAATCTGTCGAATGATTCATTCTGTTCCCTGATCAGTGGTTTTCCATCCGAATTATCAATCTGTGCTCGTGCGCCGAATTGTTCCATGCGTTGCCGTGCCAGCGCCACCATGGTACTACTGACATCCAGCCCCTTATAAATACAATCATCTGGCGTTTGATGGGATAAAAGCTCGGCTGCAAAGCTCCCGGTTCCGCAGCCAAACTCATAGATACTGTCTGCAGATCCAAAGCTCGCCTGCTCCACAAGCTGCTTTATTGCAACCGCTTCATAGAACTGGGAGTCCTGGCGTTTGCCAAATTTATCGTAGAAATCTCTAGCCTGGCTGTGTGTCAATGTCATTTGCATGGTCCTCGCAATAACAATCCTTCGGCAAAAAAACTGATCGCATGCATTCAGGCAATCAGCGTTTTTAACCTGGCAATATAATCGGGACTGGTACCACAGCATCCGCCAATCACCGTGGCGCCTTTTGCTAGCCAGTCTCTGGCATGTTCAGTATAGGAGTCCACGTTCAAATCCTCTCGATCGATAATCAACCCATCATCCTCACCCTGACCATCCAGCATCCAGTCTTCCTTTATGGGAACAAAAGTGTTCGCATAACCACCGAAGTGCTTTGTGCCAAGACTCGCAAGCTCTGGCATCCCTGCGCTGATGCTCTCAGGAGGACAACAGTTGCACAAAAACCCGGATACAGGCAAATGCTTAATCAGATCATGTGCCTGAGTAAGCGTCTCTCCGCTTCTAAGAAAGCCCATGTTTCG
>CAZNFE010000206.1:0-5961 GCA_964571945.1 uncultured Pseudomonadales bacterium | reverse complement strand
CGAGATACGCGTCAACACACTGCATATAGATCCGAAACCTGAAATCGGCGCGGGAAAAGATCTGGAACACGCGGCGGAGCTGTATCGAAAGAAGTGTGCCAAGTGTCATGGGGATGATGGTTATGGGGATGACGAAGCATTCTTCCCGAGAATACAGGGACAGCACTATGAGTACCTGTTGCGTCAGCTAAATTGGATTCGGGATGGTAAGCGGCGAAATGTGTATCGAGGGATGGTGCGTAAAATAAGCAAGCTGACCACCTCGGATTTTGCAATTATAGCCGACTATGTATCGCGTTTGCGTACCGTTCCAACTGATTAAGCCCAGATCCAAAACGAGCCAGGTGTCCGATCTACATAGCCCGCAAGTCAACCTGCTGTGTGCAAAAAGTAAATCGGTTAGCTTTGATTTAGCGCGGAGCGCTACCGATTGCTCCTCTGATCGTGTATAACCGACGCTTTAGGGTCTGTACCAGACCAGCAATATCCTCACCAATTGTATAGAGTGCCGGGACCAGTAACAGTGTAACAAACAATGCGAACAGTACACCAAATGCCAGGGCCAGGACTGCTGGTTTCAGGAACTGAGCATCGGTCGAGCGTGCAAGCATAATTGGCATCAGCCCGATAAATGTGGTGACAGAGGTCAGCAGAATCGGTCGGAATCTCACCACGCCAGCCTGAACAACCGCATCAAAAACACTTTTGCCTTCGTCTCTGAGGCGCCCGATATAGTTCACCAGCACCAGGTTATCATTGACCACCACTCCGGCAGCCGCACCAATACCAAAATAGGAGAACATCGCCATGGATATACCGAATAACAGATGGCCGTAAATTGCGCCCATGAATGCAAACGGTATTGCAGTCATGATTATCAACGGTAACCAGTAGGAGCGGAACGCCACTGCGATTAACGCATACATGACAAACAGAGCAACGGCATAAAGAGCAATTATCTCATTCAGAAATTCCTGTTCAGCTTCTGCCTGTCCACCCACACCGACCTTCAACGCTGGATATCGTTTCTCAAATTCCGGCAGAAAATTATCTTTCATATCCTTGGTGATGTCGCTCATCAGGTCATCTCCCAACTTGGCACTCACCTCAACCATGCGTTCACCATCCCGCCGTTGAATAGCCTGTACTCCTCTGGCAATTTCCACATCAACGACTGAAAAGAGGGGTATTTCACGCCCATCCGTGGTTCGGATTCGGAAATTATTTAAACTATTAAGATTGTGACGCATTTCTTTAGGGTATCTGACCATCACCTTAACATCACCGTTTTCACGAGGTAACCGTTGCACTTCTTCCCCAAAATATGCCTGTCGAACCTGTTGTGAAACCTGTGCCAGCGTAATGCCCATACTTTCCGCCCCGGGTAACAACTTCATGTGCAATTCATCTGACTCACCACGCATATTGTCTCGCACATAGTAGGTTCCATCGTAGCTGTACAACTGTGCCTTGAGTTCATTACTCGCTTTCTGCAGTATCTCCAGGTTCCTGTGCCTGAGCACATAACTTACCTGCGGACCGGAATTGTTCATCGTGTAATTTATCTGAATTTCATCTGCATCAGGGATCTCACCAACCAGCTCTCTAAGGCGCACTGCCGTTTCTTTCGCAGACAAGTCCCTCACTTCGGGGGGTGAAAGCTTAATGATGGCAATGACACTGTCACGGCGTGAGCGTGTGTACCAACCTTCAATGAGTTTGCCGGTCCCGCCATCCGTTCTAGCCCTTTCGTTCACTTCATCAATCAATCTGAGTTCCGCTCGTTGCAATTGATCAAGTACAGTGAGGGCCCTTGAATAGGGAGTTCCCGTCGGTAATTCTACATTGAGCCAGATCAGTTCATCTTCCACTTCCGGCATAAAAGCAAATTTTACCCAACCGCTGCTGAAGACTCCCAGGCTGATCACGAATATGGCGATAAAGAAGCTGGCTGTCAGATACCTTTGTTTGATCGCTATAGTGATCCAGCGACGATACTTTTGATGTGCATAATTAACAACTCCCTGCTCGATCTTCTTCTGCCACCGCGCCAGGCCGTGTAATGATCGCCGAGGCTGCATGTGCTTGAGGTGTGCGGGAAGGATAAAAAATGCTTCTATGAGGGATATCGTTAAAGCAACTGTAATCACAATAGAAAACTGGCGCGTCATCTGGGCTTCTGCGGTACCGAGGAAGAACCACGGAGCAAAGGCAATCATGGTAGTGAGCACCGAATAAATTACCGGTTTGGAAACAGCCATAGCACCCTTCACGGCTGCATTGGACCCAATTCCCGGCATGTGGTTGTACTGGTGAATGCTCTCCCCCACCACGATGGCGTCATCAACTACAATACCCAGCACCAGCAAAAAGGCGAAGGTTGACATGATATTGAGAGAGACATCGTTAGCAGGCAATATCGAGAATGTTCCGATAAAGGAGACGGCAATACCTGCCGTTACCCACAAGGCAACTTTAGGGCGAAGTGACAGGATCAATACCAAAAACACCAGGAACAGGCCCATGTAGGCGGAGTTTCGAATAGTCCCCATGCGGCTCTTGTAAACATCAGCAGAATCAAACCAGATCGAGAGATTGGCACCCGGGGGCAGTTCTGCTTTCTTCTTAGCCATCCATGCCCGGACTGCATCGCTGGCTTTGACCACCTGCATATTGTCGGTAGAAAGAATTTGCAATAGCACTGCCGGTTCACCGTCCATGGTAGCCAGTACTTCGAAATCTTCGAAGCCATCGATCACGCGGGCGACATCTCCCACCCTGATAATTCCACCGGCTGAAGTCTGGCGGATCACGATACTCTCAAAGTCATCCTGACTATCTGCCATATTGCGGGCACGCAATAGCACATCACCGGTTTCGGTCCGAATACGGCCTGAGGAAAGATTGATGGAACTGGCACGTATTGCATTGCCTACTTCGTCAATACTGAGGCCGTATCGGCGCAAGGCATCCTCAGAGACTTCTATGCTGACTTCTTCCCTGCGGGTGCCAAATAGATCCACAATCGATATATAGGGAAGTGCGGC
Organism: uncultured Pseudomonadales bacterium; assembly: GCA_964571945.1. Lineage (GTDB taxonomy): Bacteria > Pseudomonadota > Gammaproteobacteria > Pseudomonadales > Azotimanducaceae > JASJXV01. Next base: position 2,914 of record CAZNFE010000206.1, on the reverse strand, counting down.
AACTTCATCTCGCAATTTTTCAGCGAGCCGAGTTAATTCTCGCTCACCCAGATGACCATGTACCGCGATTCGAATCATCTCATTGCGATATTCCACTCGTTTAACCTGGGGTTTTTCAATGTCCCGGGGCAACGCGTTGACCGAGTCGACGACCATCTTCACATCGTTAAGAAACTCGTTCATATCGACCCCTGGGTAGGTTTCCACTGCCATCGTTCCAAAACCTTCCTCCGCCGTAGAACGAACCCGGTAGATATTGTCCAGATTAGTTAGCGCCTGCTCGATTCGAACCAGAATCTGCTCTTCTACTTCCTGCGGCGCAGCGCCCGGCCAGGCCACCTGTATTGATACTTCATTCGCCTTGAAAACCGGAAAGGCTTCACGTTCCATCGCATAGAAACCGAGTATTCCTGATAGCACGATGCCCACCATCAGCAGGTTCGCTGCAACCGGATTATTGGCCCACCATGCAATAGCTCTTTCCACGATCAACCTCCTTCATTCGCTGGTTGAAGGCTTTCTACATCAGTACTCTCACTTTTCGCAACGCTATCTGGCTCAGCAGATGCCTGGTGCATTGCCTCGAGCGCCATTCCCTGAATGGGATTTCTGATTGAGGAGATGACGACCTGATCACCCGGATTCAACCCGCTTGCAATCACCGCATCTTCAGAAGTACTGTGGGTTACCTGCACTTTGCGTATGTCCAGATGACCTCTACCATCCACCACATATAACTGACTACCGGCACGTAGTGCCTGTCTGGAAACAAGATACTCATTCGCCACAGTTCGGCCTGCTATCGTTGCATCCACATACAACCCCACCGCGAGGGGCATCTTGTGTTGAGAGGCACCTGAACCATATGGATCAATTACTTCAGCTATTCCGTACAGCATCCGGGTGTCACTATCGATCGCTGCATCCAGCCTGACTAATCGTCCCGTCCAGTGCTGTACCTGACCGGCAACGGTTGCCTTTAAAGCAACGCTCGGTCCGCCTTTTTTGGTCGCAATGTATCCGATCGGCAACCCCAGTGATGCCAGTTGGGAATCTGCCAGGGGTAAACGAATTTCTACCACATCTGTGGCAAACGCTCGACCAAGGGTCATACCTGGAGTGACGTACTGACCCACATTTACCAGCGTACTGGTCACGCGCCCCTTGAAAGGCAGAGCGATGCTGGTACGGGACAGGTTTATTCTCGCCAATTGTAAATCCGCATTAGCGGCCTTGAGGCGTGCTTTCGCTCCAGCAAGCTGTGGTTTTTTGAGTGCCAGATCCGATGCGCCGGATTCATTTCTGAGCTGTTGGTATGCAACGTCCGCATCTGCCTTCGCCTGCTGAACCCCAAAATCAGCCTCAGCCACACGCGCTTCCGCCTGGCTCAGCGCCAGTTCATAATCCGTGCTTTCGATCTTGATTAAAGAAGTACCCGGTTCTACCACGCCGCCTTCCGTGAATTCTGTTGAAACGGCAGTAATTCGACCAGCCACCTGGGACACGATAGCAATTTCTGTTCGAGGACGTACGGTGCCCTGACTATTGACTTGCAGCTCCACATCGGCTCTTTCTACCGGCTCGACAAAGACACTGAGTGCCCGGGGTGCTTCCTGCTTCTTCTCCGGCTCAGGTTTCGCAGCGTGTAACAGCGCATAAGCGCCAATCCCCAGTGCAATGACCAATACCGGCGTAACCATCTTCTGAATTTTGTTCACAGTAAATTCATTCCTGTAAGTCTTGATATGGACTGGTCACAACGCGACTCAGCCTGGTATTGATTTATAAGACGCGAGAAATCGCTATTTGGTTTGGATAATTGTACTAAATCCGGCCCGATTAACCTGCGCATTAACGGTCAGACAAGGTGAAGCGAGTTATTCCTGGGACAGATGCTGTGTCTACATCACCGCATCGAAACAGGAGCAACTACTTTGGTGATTTTATTGAAAGCGAATAAACCATGGAAATTAAATCGATCTACATTTCAGATTCAGATGGCAATGGAATCGAATTGTATATCAATGCTTCGGATGCCTGATGTGACCATCCGGAACTGGTCGCTCACACTGATCCATTGGACATCTAGCGTACTGGTCCTAGCCCCTGAGCCCCGTAACAAAACCGGATATGGCAATACCAATCTCGTCAGGAGAATCTTCCTGGATGAAGTGACTACCGGCTACGGTCACTTCCGATTGATTCGGCCAACGACGGCAAAATGCCAATTGCTCTCCCGTGAGAATACTTCCCGGCTCGGCAACAATGAGCAACTTGGCCAGATCCGCTTCCTGCAGCCATGCGGCATAGTCGTCTATTATTTTCACCACATCAGCGGGTTCGCCGCCAAGAGGAATCTCCCTGGGCCAGGTCAAGGTAGGTCTGCGTGACTCCCCTGCTGCTGCATAGGGCCGCTGGTACACGGCCATTTCCTCTGTCGTTAGGCCACGCAGTACGGAACCTGGCAGCACCAGTTCAACGAAGATATTTTTTTCCAGTACCATCTCCTCACCTGCATCAGAACGAAAGCCCTGAAATATCCTGGTCGCCGCATCCGGCCATTCTTCCCAACTCATAGATTTAACAATGGCTTCCATATAGGCAATTCCCTGTACTGCATCCCGGTGCCTGTTAGCCCAATCAAAACCCAGGGCTGAACCCCAGTCATGAATAACGAAGACGACATTCTCGGATACTGCCAATGCATCAAGCAGGCCATCCAGATATTCCCGGTGTTCCACGAAGCGATAGCTGTCTGGACCCGAATCGTCCAGCTTTTCTGATTCTCCCATGCCGATCAAATCAGGTGCGATGCATCTGCCCTGGTCTGCCAGGTGAGGGATAATATTGCGCCAAAGATATGACGAAGTTGGATTCCCGTGCAGAAACACAATAGGATCACCGCTACCCTCCT